>VHBV01000015.1 GCA_016882165.1 Candidatus Pelagibacterales bacterium | reverse complement strand
AAATATTCCAATACGTTCAAACCTTCTTTAAAGTTAGAAACAATTGGAGTTTCAATAATTTCACCCGATGGTTTTGCCATCAAACCACGCATACCAGCAACCTGTTTAATTTGGTTTTCTGAACCTCTCGCACCAGAGTCAGCCATCATAAATATTGAGTTTGCTTGAGATGGAATCGAATAGCTTGAAATTGCACCCATCATTTCTTTAGAAATTTTATCAGTACAATGGGTCCATTCGTCAATAACTTTATTGTAACGTTCACCAGCAGTAATTAGACCGTCACGATATTGCTTCTCTAGCTTCTTAACTTTGTCAATTGACTCAGAGATGTTTTTAGATTTGGTTTGCGGAATAATCATATCGTCTTTACCGATTGAAATACCAGCAAGACAAGCATTCTTGAAACCAAGAGACATGATTCTATCACAGAACATTACAGTTTCTTTTTGACCACAGTTTCTATAAACAGTATCTATTAGATTAGTAACGGCTTTTTTGGTCATAACTTTGTTAACAAGCTCCAAGTCATTTTTCATAGCACTTGGAAGAGTGTTATATAAGTTTACTCTTCCAGCAGTTGTTTCAACTTTTTGGAAAGTTCTTTCGCCGCTAGAATCTTTAATAGCAAAACGATATAAAATTTTATCATGCAAAGAAATAACTTTACTTCCTAAAGCATGTTCTAATTCAAAAATATCCGAAATTGGTTTAGCTTTAGCTTTTGCAAATTCTTTTCCTTCCATTGTTAGGTAGTAAAGACCTAAGATAATGTCTTGAGAAGGCACAATAATTGGTTTTCCGTTTGCAGGGCTCAAAATATTGTTAGTTGATAGCATTAAAACACGAGCTTCAACTTGCGCTTCAATTGAAAGAGGAACGTGAACCGCCATTTGGTCACCGTCAAAGTCAGCGTTAAAGGCAGCACAAACAAGAGGATGCAACTGGATCGCTTTACCTTCTGTTAAAACTGGTTCGAAAGCTTGAATACCAAGTCTGTGAAGAGTTGGAGCGCGGTTTAGAAGCACTGGATGCTCTTTAATAACTTCATCTAGAATATCCCAAACTTCTGATCTTCCAGCCTCAACCATTTTTTTAGAAACTTTAATTGAAGGGGATTTACCGTAAAGTTCTAGTTTTGAATAAATGAATGGTTTGAACAATTCTAAAGCCATTCTTTTCGGTAAACCACATTGATGAAGTTTTAATTCTGGACCAACTACAATTACTGAACGACCAGAATAGTCAACACGTTTACCAAGCAAGTTTTGACGGAAACGTCCTTGCTTACCCTTAAGCATGTCACTTAAAGATTTGAAAGGTTTCTTGTTTGAATTTTTTACAACTGCACCAGATCTACCATTGTCAAGCAAGGCATCTACTGATTCTTGTAACATTCTTTTTTCGTTTTTAATGATAATTTCTGGAGCACCGAGTTCCATCAATCTTTTCAAACGGTTGTTACGGTTAATTACACGACGATAAAGTTCGTTTAAATCTGAAGTTGCAAAACGACCACCATCAAGCATTACAAGAGGACGAATATCAGGCGGGATAATTGGCAATACATTCATTACCATCCAAGCTGGAGAGTTTCCAGATTCAAGGAATTGCTCGATTAATTTTAATCTTTTGATGATTTTTTCTTTTTTCAACTCAGAGGTTTGAACAGCCAAGTCTTCACGCAATTCTTTTTGAATTTTTTTCAAATCAAGTTTTCCTAGAACTTTTTGAATTGCTTCAGCACCCATCTCAGCAACAAAGCTTCCAAAACCATGTTCTTGCTGCGCTTTTTCATATTCATCTTCTGTCAAAATTTCACCATCTTTAAGCGGCGACATTAAGCTATCAGTGACAATGTATGATTCGAAATAAATAACTTTCTCAACTGATTTTAGTGTTAATCCAAGGATTGTACTAATTCTTGAAGGAAGTGATTTTAAAAACCAGATATGAGCAATTGGCGCAGCAAGTTCAATATGACCCATTCTTTCACGACGGACTTTTGAAGAAGTGACTTCTACACCACATTTTTCACAAACGATGCCTTTATATTTAATTCTTTTATATTTTCCACACAAGCATTCGTAATCTTTGATTGGACCAAAAATACGAGCACAAAACAAACCATCTCTTTCAGGTTTAAAAGTTCTATAGTTAATTGTTTCTGGTTTTGTAACTTCACCGAAAGACCATGATCTGATTTTATCAGGATCAGCAATTGAAATTTTAATGGCATTGAAATCCAAAAGATCAACGGCGCTGTTGGAATTTAAACTTAAAAGACCGTGTGAAGAAGTTCCTGCTAGTGACATGAGATTTTTAATTTTATTTTTAAATCAGAAATTCTTTTAATACAAATTTTGTCAAATTATTTAATTTAACTTCTATAACAAATTTAATTCTAGAAGAAAACTTTAGTTAGATTTTTTTAAAAAAATGTTTTTTTAAACATATTAATTAAACAAAAACCTAACTAAAGTTCAAAACAAGATAGAATTCGTTTTTATTTTTCTACCAATTCTATGTTCAGACCAAGAGAACGAACTTCTTTGATCATAACGTTAAATGATTCTGGTATACCACAATTAAAGTTTTGGTTACCTTGGATGATTGACTCGTAAATTTTAATTCTACCAACCACATCATCTGACTTAACAGTAAGCATTTCTTGCAATGAATAAGCTGCACCATAAGCTTGTAGAGCCCAACATTCCATTTCACCGAAACGTTGACCACCAAAGTGCGATTTACCACCCAGAGGTTGTTGCGTAATCAAACTGTAAGGACCAATTGAACGTGCGTGAATTTTATCATCAACCAAGTGATGTAATTTCAGCATATAAATGTATCCAACTGTAACTTTACGATCGAATTTTTCGCCAGTTTTTCCGTCAAATAATTCAATTTGTCCTGATTTGTCAGCACCAGCTACTTCTAGTAGTTTTGTAATATAAGCTTCTTTTGCACCTTCAAAAATTCCTGTTGCAAAAGGAACTCCATTTTTAATCTTAGAAGCAAATTTGATTAGTTCTTCATCGGACATAGAGTTAATTTTTTTAACTTCATTTGCAGATGAATAAACTTCTAATATTTTATTTCTTAGATCTTTTACAAACTCTGCTTTCTTAGCAGAAACTTGATCTAGAATTTTACCAATTTGCTTACCAACTTCTTTTGAAGCGAAACCCAAGTGAGTTTCAAGAATTTGTCCAACGTTCATACGAGAAGGAACGCCAAGAGGATTCAAAACGATATCTACTGGTTCACCATCGGCAGAATATGGCATATCTTCAATTGGTGCAATTTTTGAAACCACACCTTTGTTACCATGTCGTCCTGCCATTTTATCACCAGGTTGAAGTCTATATTTTGACGCAACATAAACTTTTACTATTTTTAAAACTCCCTGACCTAATTCATCTCCAGCTTTAATTTTTGCAACTTTATCGTTAAATTCTTTTTCAATCTCAGCAACTTTCTTATTATGAGATTTAATCATTTTTTCCGCTTTATCCATCGCTTTAGCATCATCAACAATAATTTTTACTAATTGATTTTTGCTTAATGCTTCAAGATCAGATTGCTCTAGTTTTGACTTAGATTTTAACTTCTCAATGTTATTAGTTAACTTTTTGTCAACAAATAAAGCAATTAAAGCTTCTTTTAAAGAATCTTCTAAGAAAGAAACTCTTAGGTTTTTGCGTTTAGAAATTTCTTCAATTTGTTGCATTTCGATATAGACTGATCTTTCATCTTTTTCGATACCTTTACGCGAGAAAACTTTAACGTCAACAACGGTTCCGCTTACTCCAGTTGAAGCATATAACGAAGAATCTTTAACATCCGATGCTTTTTCACCAAAAATTACTTTTAATAATTTTTCTTCTGGCGTCATAGGTGATTCAGATTTTGGAGTGGTTTTACCAACCAATAAATCTCCTGGTCTAACTTCAGCTCCAATGTGGATAATACCTTCTTCATCAAGTTTTGCTAAAGCTTCTTCACTTACGTTTGGAATATCACGAGTAATTTCTTCGGGCCCTAAACGCGTATCGCGAGCTACTACATCTAATTCTTCTATGTGAATTGAAGTAAATGTATCTTGAGCTAGTAGTTTTTCCGAAATAATAATAGAGTCTTCAAAGTTATAACCATTCCAAGGCATGAAAGCCACACGAACGTTTTTACCAAGAGCAATTTCACCGTCAGAAATTGAATGACCATCAGAAATAATTTGTCCAGCTTTTACGTTTTGTCCTATAGAAACTGTTGGTCTTTGGTTAATACAAGTATCTTGGTTAGTTCTAACATATTTTGATAGTCCGTAAACATCAATATGTGGAATACCATCTTCGATAGATTCGACAACAATTTTTGATGAATCTACGAATTTAACAACACCATCTTTTTTAGCTTTAACTGCAGCGCCAGAGTCAGCAGCAATTACTGCTTCCATACCAGTTCCAACCAAAGGAGCATCTGGACGAAGCAATGGAACAGCTTGACGTTGCATGTTTGAACCCATTAAAGCACGGTTAGCATCGTCATTTTCCAAGAAAGGAATTAAAGTTGTTGCAATAGAAACAATTTGTTTAGTTGAAACATCTACATAGTCAATCTTATCTGGTGTCATCATAACGAATTCACCATTCTTACGACAGTTTACTAGATCAGATTTTATGTTTCCTTTTTCATCAATTTCGATTGTTGAAGGAGCGATAGCAAAATCAACCTCTTCCAAAGCTGAAAGATATTTTACTTCTTCTGTAACTTTGCTATTAACTACTTTACGATAAGGAGTTTCAATAAAGCCATAATTATTAACTCTAGCATAAGTAGCTAAAGAGTTGATCAAACCGATATTTGGACCTTCTGGAGTTTCAATCGGACAAATACGACCATAATGAGTTGGGTGAACGTCGCGGACTTCAAATCCTGCTCTTTCACGAGTCAAACCACCAGGTCCCAGAGCAGAAAGTCTGCGTTTGTGAGTTATATCTGACAAAGGATTTGTTTGATCCATAAATTGAGAAAGCTGAGAAGTGGCGAAGAAATCTTTAACAGCTGTCAATAAAGGCTTTGAATTAATCAAAGTTTGCGGCATTATAGTATCAACTTCAACCGAATTCATTTTTTCAATAATTGACTTCTCAATTCTTGACATACCAACACGCAATTGGTTTTCAATTAATTCGCCAACCGCACGAACACGTCTGTTTGCAAGGTTATCAATGTCGTCTGTTTTAAGATCACCATGTTTAATCAAACTCAAGATTTTAACAGTTTGTTTTATATCATCATGAGTTAAGTGTAGAGTATCTTTAGAAACTTCCAAAGAAAGTCTGTGATTCATCTTCATTCTACCAACATCAGATAGGTTGTATCTTACATCTGAGAAGAATAAATTTTCGAAATAAGTTTTTGCAACTTCTAAAGATGAAGGAGATTCTCCAAGTCTAATCGCTTTATAGATATCAAATAACGCATCTTTCTGGTTTTGGTTTTTATCTACCAACATTGTGTTGTAGATATAAGGTCCAACTTCAGATTTACTAGGATTAACAATTGCAATGGATTTAAAGTGTAGTTTTTGCAATATTTCAAGGCTTTCTGGCGTAACTATACTGCCAGCTTCAAGCAATAATTCTCCAGTATCAGAATCAACTAAATCTTGAGCAACGATATAACCAAGCAGAATTTCGTCAGTTAGAAGATAGCTTTCAAATTTTTCTTCTCTCAATTTTTCTGCAGCTTTGCGAGTTAGTTTGGTTCCTTCTTTAACCATTATTTCACCACTTTCTGCACAAATAAGATCGTAAGAAACTTTTTTACCAACAAAAGAATCTACATCAAATTTTGTTGCCCATCCTTTTTTTGTCAAAACAGCTTCTACTGAACCATAAAAGCTACGGATTATCTCTTCTGCCAACATTCCGACAGCTCTTAGAAGCGAAGAAACAGGGATTTTTCTTTTTTTATCAACTCGGAAATAAAGAATATCTTTGCTATCAAATTCAAAATCTAGCCAAGAACCAATGTGAGGAATAATTTTAGCAGTGTAAGATTTAGAACCAGACAACTTTACATTTTCACTGTCAAAAAAGACGCCCGGAGCTCTTCTCATTTGAGAAACAATTACTCTTTCTGCACCATTAATAATGAAACTTCCAGTTTCAGTCATTAAAGGGATATCACACAAGTAGACTTCTTGTTCTTTAATTGAACGAATTTCTTTTACTTCACTTCCTTCTTCCTGATGCCAAAGTATAAGTCTCAACTGAGCACGCATAGGAGCAGAAAAACTTCTGCCAGCAGATAGACATTCTTGAGCTTCATATTTTGGTTCACCAAGAGAATATCCTACAAACTCAAGAGTTACCTTTGCAGATGAATCAGAAAGTGGAAAAAACGAATTAAAGACTGATTGTATACCAATATTTTCTCTTTTGTCAGCATCAACACCAATTTGCAAAAATTTTGCGTAAGATTCTTTTTGTAATGAGATCAGATAAGGTATAGCCTCTCTGTCTTGGTTGTTACTAAAGCTTTTTCTTAGAAGAGCTTGATCAAAATTACGAGCTTGAGTCACCTTAAACCTCTATTTTGTTGACTTGTTTTAAATCAAATTTGACAGGAGTGATATTTTGATAGATTGATTGCTGTTGGAAAAACAGGCAAGGAAAAAGAAATTCATCAAAAATCACTCATAACAGCATAAACACCAAAAGCCAATTCACCACTAAGGGCAAATTGGCTTTGATTTAGAAATAGAAAACTATTTCAATTCAACTTTAGCACCAGCTGCTTCAAGTTTCTTTTTAATTTCTTCAGCTTCAGCTGTTGGAACATCAGATTTTAATGATTTTGGAGCACCTTCAACTAAATCTTTAGCTTCTTTTAAGCCAAGACCAGTTATAGCTCTAACTTCTTTAATAACGTTAATTTTGTTATCACCAGCAGCAGCTAAAACAACTTCGAATTTGTCTTTAACTTCAGCAGCAGCAACAGCAGCTCCACCTGCAGGAGCAGCAACAGCGAAAGCAGCGGCAGAAACGCCCCATTTTTCTTCTAATTTTTTGCTCAAATCAGCTAATTCAAGAACTGTAAGTGAGGAAAGTGTTTCTGTAATTTGATCAAGGTTAGTAGTCATTTTTTATCCTATTATGGTTTGTTGTTAAAAAATTAATTTATTAGCTGTTAAATGAAGAAGCCATTCCAGACTCAGGAGCTTTCAAAATTCTCACAAAGTTAGATTGTGCACCTTTTAGCTTGCCCAAGAATGAAGCGCGAACTTCTTCCAATGAACCAAGTTTTGCCAAATCTCTGATTTTAGTTTCAGAAATTAATTCATTATTCAGGTAGCCGATTTTTATTTTTAAAACCTCAACTTCCTTAGAAAAGTCAGAAATAACTTTTGATAAAGCAATTACATCCTGAGAATAAAGAACTGCTGTAGGTCCACTTAAGTGAGAAGAAATGGACTCTAATCCCGTGCCTTTGATAGCAACTTTTACCAAAGTATTTTTAGCAATTTTCATGCTACATTTTTTAGCTTTAAGAGCAACTCTCATATCGTAAAGTTGCTTATCTGTCATTCCTCTATAGTGAATGATTGCTACAAAAGGACTTGCTGTTAGGCTTTCCTTTAGAGAGGAAATTAATTCTGCTTTTTGATCTCTGTTCATCTTTATAAAGAATTTTTAATTATAAACTTTCAACAGCAACTTGTACTGATTGACCCATTGTAGTATTCAAGTAAAATTCTTTAATGAATCTTCCTTTTGAACTTTCAGGTTTAGCATCTTTGATAGCTTTAACAATAGCTTTAGCATTTTCCAATAAAGCTTGAGCTTCAAAGTCAACTTTACCAACTAGACAATGAACTGTTCCGGCTTTATCATTTTTAAAGTCAACTTTACCTTTTAAAGCATCAGAAACAGCTTTTTTAACATCAGCAGTAACAGTGCCATTTTTTGGGCTTGGCATTAAACCACGTGGTCCCAATTTTTTAGCAACTTTGCTGATTTTTTGCATTACATCTGGCGTTGCAACACAACAATCGAAATCTAGGAAACCGCCTTCAATTTTAGCAACTAAGTCTTCTAGACCAGCTAAAACAGCACCAGCTTCAAGTGCAGATTTTTTTTGTTCTTCATTGGCAGCAAAAACTACCACTCTGACTTTTTTACCAGATCCGTTTGGAAGTAGTACAGAACCTTTAACTGATTGGTCAGATTGCTTAGCATCAATACCAAGGTTAACTGCTATATCAACAGATTCGTTGAATTTAAGCTTTTTTGCAGAGCTTAGTTCTTGAACTTTTTTGATTGCTTCTTCAAGATTTGCAGCTGAAATTTTTTCAACTATTTTTTTATTATTTTTTGCCATTTGATTGTACTAAAGTTTTATTTATTCTACTACTTCAAGTCCCATTGAAATTGCTGAGCCTCTTACCATCTCCATGCAAGCTTCAACGCTGGTCGCATTCATATCAACCATTTTTTTCTTAGCAACATTTTGAATTTGTGCTTTAGTAATTTTTCCGGCTGTATCTTTTCCAGGGTTTGAAGAACCTTTTTTAAGACCAATTTCTTTCATTATTAAGTAAGAAACTGGAGGATTCTTAGTTGTGAAAGTAAAAGATTTATCTTTGTAAGCGGTTATTGTAACAGGTATTGGAGTGCCCAAATCATAGTCGAATTTCATAGCATTAAACTGCTTACAAAATTCCATGATATTTAAACCTTTTTGACCCAAAGCCGGACCTATTGGTGGAGCTGGATTTGCTTTGCCTGAAGGCACTTGTAACTTTATAAGACCTAAAACTTCTTTTTTACTTTTTGACATATTTTTTAAGGAAATTAGCTGATAATTTTTAATTATAAGCCGCTTTATTGCTTTATTTTATTGACCTTAACAGGTGTTTAAATTTCTTGCCAATTTTGCGAGGCGTAGAAATTTAGTTTTGCAAATTTAACTTGCAATATATTTTTTAAAAATCTGCAAATTATTTTTAAAAAGAATTAAAAATCAATTTTATTTATTTTTATCTGAACTCTAGTAGGATTTGTATAGAGAGTAGTTTATCTATCATACAAATTCTATTATAAAATTTAAAGTATAAATAAAATCTATGAAACTTTTTCAACTTGATTGATATCAAGTTCAACCGAAGTTGCTCTTCCAAAAATCAAAATTGAAATTTTTACTTTTTGCTTTTCAGCATCAAATTCTTCTACCGTTCCAGTGAAAGATTCGAAAGGACCTTCTATAACACTTAGAGTTTCACCAATATCAAATATTATATTCTTACTATCTGAAGCTTGTTCGCTTGATAAATTCAGTATTTCTTGCATTTTGGTTTCTGAAACTGGCTCAGGACTATTTTTGCCACCCAAAAAACCCATGACTTTTGGTATAGCATTTAGTAAGTTATAGGCGTTAGAATTTATATTAGCATTAATAAAAACATATCCTGGGAAAAGTTTTTGCATCTCTTGAACTTTTTGGCCCTTTTTTATTTTTATTACTGGCTTTGTTGGAACTAGAACATCAACAACGTATTGACCCAAAGCGCCACGCATAATCATTGATTTAATATCAGAAGCAACCTTATTTTCTTGCCCCGCCATAACATTTAATATGTACCACTTATTTTCTTTGTTTTCCATCTGATATGAAATTCTTTAATTTATTAACTAACTTTAAAAATAGCCTTGATAATTGTGGAAATAAGCAAATCAGCAGAACCAATTGCTAAAGCAACAACTATTATGGTAACTAAAATTGTTACAGTTGTAATATAAGTTTCTTTTTTGGAAGGGATGTGGAGTTTTTTTAACTCTTCAGCTACATCTCTTAAAAAATTCAATATTTTCAAGGAACTAATGACAAGTTTAGTTAAACATACAAAAACAAAAGCATCAAAGATTTTGTCTGAGCCAAAAATTTGGCAGGAGCGAGAGGAATCGAACCCCCAACCAACGGTTTTGGAGACCGCTACTCTACCAGTTGAGCTACGCTCCTATATTTTTTCTTTGTCTAAGAATTTTTAAATTTTCTTAGACAAAGAAAAGCGTCTTTTTTATTTTATAATCTTAGAAACAACGCCGGCACCAACAGTTCTACCACCTTCACGAATAGCAAAACGTAATCCTTCCTCCATAGCAATAGGAGAAATCAATTCAACCGTAATCTTTACATTGTCACCAGGCATAACCATTTCTACACCTTCAGCAAGAGTAACAGATCCAGTCACGTCAGTAGTTCTGAAATAAAATTGTGGACGATAATTCTTGAAAAATGGAGTGTGTCTTCCACCTTCTTCCTTAGTCAAAATATAAACCTCAGCCTCAAAATGTGTGTGAGGAGTAATAGAAGCAGGCTTACATAAAACTTGACCACGCTCAACATCTTCCTTCTTAGTACCACGAAGCAAAATACCAGCATTATCACCAGCTCTTCCTTCATCAAGAAGTTTCTTAAACATCTCAATACCTGTACAAATAGTCTTTTGAGTAGGACGAATACCAACAATCTCTAACTCTTCGTTCAACTTAATAATACCACGCTCAATTCTACCAGTAACAACAGTTCCACGACCAGAAATTGAAAACACATCTTCAATCGGCATCAAAAAAGGTTTATCAGTAGCGCGAACCGGCTCAGGAATATAAGCATCAACAGCATCCATCAAAGCCTGCATAGACTTCTCACCAATATCAGAATCTTCACCCTCAAGAGCCTTAAGAGCAGACCCTTTAATAATAGGAATCTTATCACCAGGAAAATCATAAGATGATAACAATTCACGAACTTCCATCTCTACAAGCTCAAGAAGTTCAGCATCTTCAACCATATCAACCTTATTCAAGAAAACTACAATCGAAGGTACACCAACCTGCTTAGCAAGCAAAATATGCTCACGAGTCTGTGGCATCGGACCATCAGCAGCAGATACAACCAAAATCGCTCCATCCATCTGAGCAGCACCAGTAATCATGTTCTTTACATAGTCAGCGTGTCCAGGACAATCAACGTGAGCATAGTGCCTGTTAGCAGTCTCATACTCAACATGGGCAGTATTAATAGTAATACCACGCTCCTTCTCCTCAGGCGCAGCATCAATCTGATCATAACCACGCTTCTCAGCCATACCAGCCTTAGAAAGATAAGTTGTAATCGCTGCAGTAAGTGTAGTTTTACCATGGTCAACGTGACCTATAGTACCAATATTAACATGGGGCTTATTACGTTGGAAGACTTGTTTAGACATAAAATTAAAACTTTTTCAAATTGATATAATTAATTCAAAATACACACTTAAGGCAAAACCTTAAGATACTTAACAAAGAAGTTTGAACTTGATTTAGCGCTTTCTTTGAAGGGAAGGCACTAAATCTAGGAAATAATAAATAAAATGCAAATGAAATTTTTAAATTCCCAGCTGCTTTTGATTTTATAGAATTTATAACTTAGCAAAAACGATTGTGAATTTCAATTTAGTTCAATTCAAATTCATCAATAAACTAAAAAAATTTTATAACTAAGATAAGTATAAAATTTCGCTTACACAATCAGTTTAACGTAAAAAAATACTATGCGCGAAAAAAATTCGCACAATAATAACTAGTTGTTATAGTACATTTCGAACTCAACTGGATGAGGAATTTGTTCATAACGCTCAACTTCTTTCATTTTAAGTGAAATATAAGCGTCTATTTGCTCATCAGTGAAAACTCCGCCTTCAAGCAAAAAAGCACGATCTTTATCCAAAGCATTCAAAGCATCACGAAGTGAACGCGAAACTGTAGGAATTTTTTTCAATTCTTTTTCTGACAAGTGATACAAATCTTGATTTTTTGGCTCTCCTGGATGGATTTTATTTTTTATACCATCAAGACCAGCCATCAATAAAGCTGCACAAGTTAAGTAAGGATTTGAAGCTGGATCAGGAAAACGTGTTTCAATTCTACGTGCTTTCTCATTAGTTACGTGCGGAATACGTATTGAAGCTGAACGATTTTTTGCTGAGTAAGCCAAAAGGACTGGGGCTTCGTAACCTGGAACTAAACGTTTGTAGCTGTTTGTTGTAGCATTAGCGAAAGCATTAATAGCTTTAGCATGTTTAATTATTCCCCCGATGTAGTACAAAGCTAGTTCAGAAAGATTTGCATGTTCTTTTCCCATAAAAAGATTTTGACCATTTTTCCAAATTGATTGGTGAACATGCATACCAGAACCATTGTCAGCAAAAATTGGTTTAGGCATAAAAGTTGCTGTTTTTCCATAAGATTGGCAAACATTATGAATAACATATTTAAATTTCTGAATGTTATCTCCTGTTCCAGTAAGAGTACTGTATTTGAAACCAAGTTCAAACTGTGAATTAGCAACTTCATGATGATGAAGAATTGGAACAATTCCAACTTCACGAAGTGTTTCTATCATTTCAGAACGAATATCTTGTCCTGTATCAAGAGGAGCTGGGTCAAAATAAGCTCCCTTTATTTGAGAACGACGCGCTAAGTTTCCGCCATCAATAACTTTATTTGTATTATGAGGAGCTTCTTCAGAGTCAATTTCATGAGATGAGCCATGAGTTCCTACTTTGAAACGAACATCATCAAACACGAAAAACTCTGGCTCTGGACCAAAATAAGCAACATCACCAATTCCTGATTTTTTCAAATATTCTTCAGCTTTTTTAGCAGTGAAACGAGGATCACGATCATAACCTTCGCCAGTCGCAGGATCGATCACATCGCATGTCAAAACAAGAGTTGGGTGAGTTGAAAAAGGATCAACGAAAGCAGTTTCAAGATCAGGAATCATCAACATATCTGATTCGTTAATTTCTTTCCATGCTTGAACTGAAGAACCATCAAAAGCAACACCTTTTATCAAAGCTTCTTCATCAACTTGATCAGCACAGTGACTGATGTGAAGCCATTTTCCATTGTAATCAGAAAAACGAAAATCAACAAATTTAATATTATTATTTTTGATCATATCAAAGATATGAGAACAGCCGCTAGCTTTGGACATTTGATTTACCGAAATTTTATTTGAAAGAAGAGTAACGGCAAAAAGTATTGGTGCCGATCTTTTGTAAGATGGGACTAAATTTTTAACTTTTCTGATTTGAAAAGTATAGTAGTTTTTTTAAAAAAATTACAGATATTTTAGAATCAACTATCTGTATATTCTAATCTACAATAACTGATATTTTTAAATAAGTTTTATTTTTCTAGTCTGAATAAATATCAATTATTAAATACAATCACTATAAGTAATAATTATCCTTCCAAGATGGGCAATTGGTAATTATCGCTTGGAGGATTAATTTTTTGTCATAGAAGAACTACTCCGTCATTGTGAGTGGACAAACTTGCGAAAGGTGACTATCCACAACTAATAATATTCATTAAGAAGAGATTGCTATGCTTTTCTTGGGAAAAGTTCGCAATGACGGAGACTTATAAGCAGATTGCCACATCATCCCAAACAGATTTTTTACTCGTTGTATTGAAGAGTTGGTTGTAAAAAATAGTAAGTTAATCCTGCACGTGATAATTCCCCTAAGAGCTTTAAATTTCTAATTGATTTTTTATTTTGAGGTATGTAGAAATGAAGTTTCAAATTTACCCAGCTTTTTTCATGAGTGCCCTTAGCTCAGCTGGATAGAGCAACAGCCTTCTAAGCTGTAGGTCAAACGTTCGAATCGTTTAGGGCACGCCAAACACGGTATTAAATTAAAATTTAGTTTTTTAATTTAAAATTATATTGAGTTTCTGCACTCAGACAAAGTCGGTTTACCCTAAACAAACTTGGGTCTTGACTAGTTAAGCGGATTTTTTCTGATAATTTCGAGCAAGATTTTATATAGATCCTGCTTACGATTATTAAACCTAAATTCACTTTCTTTTAAATGCAAAACAAATTTCTC
>VHBV01000014.1 GCA_016882165.1 Candidatus Pelagibacterales bacterium | reverse complement strand
GAATGCTATTCTTTATTGCCATTTTATTTACTTCACCATTAAGCGCTTTATTTCTTTTTATTGGATTTTCAATTGGCAACTACGCCGAATCATTTTTTCGCACACCAACACAAGAATTAAACTTATATAGTGAGAGTTACAATTATTCTTTTGTTTTCACGTTAATTGCTGGGGTTTTTATGACACCATCAAAATTATCTATATTTTTCGCTTCAATTTTGACAGTAATCACTGCAATTATAGTTACTGTGGCAAGTAAAATACTAAACCCTTGGTTTTTACCAATTTTATCTTTTCCCTTCATCTTGGTTAGTTTGTCATTTCTTCTTGCTTTAAAAACAATAAACCCAACACAATTAAATAAGTTATTTTTTGCAACTCCTGAAGATAATCTTGAAAATTCCTATACATTAAAAAAACGTCATAAATTTGGAGAAATTGGACTATTTTTACCAGTTTTAGGAAAATGGCAAATTCAACAAGCCTTTGATGGCGATATAACACATAAAGGTTCTTGGAAATATGCTTTAGATTTTGTTGCTTTGGATGAAAATAATAAAATTATAAAAAATAAAGGGCTTGATCTTGAGGACCATTTATCTTTTGCAAAAGACGTTTTTTCACCAATTGATGGAGTCGTAACTTCTTCTATTTCCCATGAAAAAGATAATAAAATTGCGGAAGTTGAAACCAGTCGCAACTGGGGAAATTACATTATTATAAAAAGTTCTTACGGATTTTTTGTAAAATTATCTCATCTTAAGCAAAACTCTCTCGCTGTAAAAATTGGCGACTTTGTAAATGCTGGACAAAAAATTGCTCAATGCGGGAATAGCGGCTACTCTCAAGAACCTCACCTACATCTACAGGCGCAATATCAAGGAGAAGTTGGAGCGAAAACAATACCTTTCCATCTTATAAATTACATCAGTAACAACAAAATTTACTTTCATAGAAATCCAATCAAAGACGAAATTATAGAAAGTATAAATTTTAATCAATCCAGTCTAAAAGCCCTTAATTTCATAATTGGCGATAAAATGTTTTTCAAAAAAAGTGATAACTCTATAGTAGAAATCACATCTGAAATTAACGAAGAAACCGGAGAATTTTGTTTAAATGATGGAACTTCAAAACTTCATCATTTTAGAATTGGTAGTCAATTTTACTTCTATAATTTAACTCATAATTTTAAGCACAAAAAACTTTCAGCTCTTCATCATTTATTTTGTGCTGCGCCAAGAATTCCTTTATGCTACGGTCAAGATCTTGAATATTCTGACAATATTGCTTTTTCTCTAAAAAACAAAAAATTAACAAGATTTTACAATAATTTTTTACTAATTCTTGGATTTGATTCAAACAAGAAAAAAGGTCAATACACCATTAATAAACAAGGCTTGGAAATTTCTGGAAACTTTGATGGAAATTTAACATATTTCAAAATTGACCCAATACTAGGCATTGAAGAATTTAGATATGGCAAAGAAAAATATGTCCGAATCAATCAAAAAAATTAACAGCTTTACTTTGAAAAGATTATGCTTCATAATTGACCTTAGAAGCCAATAGAAATAGGCTTTTTCCCGAGAATTTATCAATCAAATTTTAAATTCTTCAATATACAAAAATTAAATCATGCCGACAAACTTAACAAAATTCAGAGACCTTGGTCTTTCTGAAACGATGCTTAACTCCCTACATAAAAAGGGCTTTGAAGAACCAACACCAATTCAAGCAAAAACAATTCCTTTCCTTCTTGAAAATAAAAAAGACCTAATTGGCAAAGCTCAAACTGGTACTGGAAAAACTGCCGCTTTTGGTATACCACTAATTGAAAACATTGTTCCTGAATCAAAAAAGATTCAAGCAGTAATTCTTGCTCCAACACGTGAATTAGCAATTCAAGTTACTGAAGAACTAAGTAGTTTTGCCGAAGAACAAAAAACCAAAATTATCGCAGTTTACGGTGGACAACCAATTGAAAGACAAATTGATCGTCTAAAAAGAGGTGTAGATATTGTTGTTGGAACCCCAGGAAGAATTTTAGATCATTTAGAGCGCAAAACAATGGATATGTCAAAAGTATCTTACATTGTATTAGATGAAGCTGATGAAATGCTAAATATGGGCTTCATTGATGATATTGAAGCAATACTTAAAGCTGCTCCAAAACAACGTCGTACAGTATTGTTTTCTGCAACAATGCCTCCTCATATCGAGCGTTTAGCAAAAAATTACATGAATGATTACGAAGTAATTTCAGTTGCTTCAGAGCAAATAAGTCGCGCCAATATTCAGCAAATTTACTTTGAAGTTTCTCAATCAGATAAATTTGAAGCCCTATTTAGAATTATTGACGTTGAAGAAAGTTTCTACGGTATGGTATTTACAAGAACCAAAGTTGATGCTGACGAAATTGCGCATAAGCTTACTAACAGAGGTTGCCGAGCTGAAGCAATTCATGGAGATTTATCGCAAGGACAAAGAGAAAAAGTATTGCAAAAATTCCGTGCTAAAAAACTTACTGTTTTAGTTGCAACTGACGTTGCTGCACGCGGAATTGACATTGATAACTTAACTCACGTTATTAACTATTCTCTGCCACAAGATCCTGAAAGTTATGTTCACAGAATTGGAAGAACTGGAAGAGCTGGTAAAAGCGGAACTGCAATTACTTTAATCACTCCTTCAGAATATCGTAAATTGACTTCAATACAAAGAATGGCAAATGCCACAATAACTAAGCAAAAAGTTCCAAATGTTGCAGAAGTAATTGAAAGCAAAAAACAACGCATAAAAAATGCTATTTCTGATATTATCTCAGCAGGAAACTTTTCTGACTTAGAATCAATCGCAGAAGAAATGTTAAAAGATTCTGACGCAAAAACAGCACTTGCTGCATTGTTAAAATTGGCTTTCAAGGATGAATTAAACGAAAGCAATTACAGCGAAATTGGTGATATTGGTGCTTATAAGAAAAACAAAGACTTCTATTATGACGATCGTGGTGCTACTGGTCACAGACCGATTGGATCACAAGGCAGAGGTTATGTTGACCGCAAAGGCACAGCTCGACTTTTCATTGCGAAAGGAAGAAATGACCAAATGGATCCAAGAAGATTGGTTGATTTTATTCAATCTAAAACAGGCGTTGACCAAAGAAGAATTGATGACGTAAAAATGTTTGATGCCTTTTCATTCTTTGCAGTTCCTTTTGAAGATGCTGAAAAAATACTACACGTTTTCCAAAAGCAATCTGGCGGCAAAAAGTCTCTTGTTACTAGAGCAAAAGACAAAAAATAAATTTGTTACAAACTCTTCTTTCTTTGTGAATGATTTTACATTTCATGAAGAAAGAAGAGCTATGATGTAAGTTTAGAATTTAGCTTTATCAAAAAATTAAGCTTAAACTATTTTGTATTATAAAAAGGGAAATTATCACTAATTTCAGAAATGAAGAACTTCACAAAAGTTGACAAAAGAAAATATTCTAATCCACCAAATCCATCTGAAGCAAATTTCATAGTATTTTCTATGATTGTCCGATTTGAAGAATTAGAAGCTATTATTAATTCTTTCCCACAACATGGAACTAAAAGAAACTTAAATTCAAGAGACACTGACTATCAGAATGCTCGGGCTTGCACTGTTGCATGGTCAGGTTCCAAAGGCAATAACGTTCCTATTCTTCCTTGGAACTTATTTTCAATTGGAGTGGTAATTGATCCAGAAAAAATAGATGCACCCTATGGAGATATTATAGCTTGCAATTCGAATGATTTAGTTCCAAAAATTGCATCTGAAGCACCGAAAGCAAAATATGCCTCACTTACAAAAACTGATTCAAAATACACAGGCAAAACAATTGTAAGAAGATTAAACGATCAACTTTCACCCATCACCAATCAAGCTACAATTTTAAAAAAAGAAGATGGCAGTCATGAAATTTTTCCAGAAGGAAAAATTGATGTTTTTGCAGCTAATATTTGGCGCAAATATTTTAAAGAAAACAGAAGAAAAACTAATGAAGTACTTTGTATACAAAAAAGTGACTGTACAAATCCTATTGATGGTATATTTTTGGATGTAACTTCTAATCCATATGCTACAATACCAAGTTTTGCTAGGTTCTTTCACTTATCTAGAGAAGAAAATAGACAAAGTTTAAAAAAATTATTTGAAAGTAATCAAAATCTAAAACTTTATATTTACGATAGAAATCTAGAAGATCACATTGTAAGAGTTGTTGATAATATTACAGCTATTGCCTTAATTGACCAAAGAACTGCTTTTACTAAAGATTTCACTTCTACTCTACCTGTTTATCAAGGCGTAATTTCTGCAACAAAAGAAATAAGTGAAACCTCTCAAAAAAGCACTTCAATTCCTAATAAACCAAAATTAGAAACAACTAATGTTTCTGATTCTGCTAGTTCAGAATTAGCCTGGAGAAGAAAATACTATGAAAAATTGGGATTACAAATCCAATCCTATAAACAACCAGCCGAAGAAATTACAACAAAAGAAGAAAAACCTGATTTAGATCATAAAGTTGAAGAATCTAATATTTCAAAATACCAAGGCCAACGCAAAGAATTGAGAAAAAAGTATTACGAAAAATTAGGCATACATTCGCAAGATCGTGAAGATATTTTTGATAAATTTTATGAACAAAAAGCTCATAAAACGCAGGAATATAAAGAGGATTCTTCACAAAATGAAAATCCTGCCACTTCATTTGAAGTAATTAAAGCACTTCATTCTAATTCTTCTAACAAAAATCAAGAAAATTCCAAGTAATCCTTACTTGTTTTAGAGAAATTATCATTTGGATGATATTGCAAAGAGCAACAAACTCTGCTTAGGACAAAATGGAAATCTTTTTAATAATATTAAGGTGTTGATCGCCACGTTTCAGAAGTTTACTCACTCGCGATGACGAAGTGGTTATTTCTATTATTAAAAGTGGTTATTTCTATTATTAAAAAGAGATTAATCATCCAAAAAAATTATCTGTTTTATAGTAAAAAACTCAGATTCTGTTAATCTTTTTAAGAAAAAATCTAATAGTTAGAATAATTGGAATCGAACCCCAGTCATCCTCAGAGCGGTGAAGAATAAACTTTGTTGGTTCGTCGGAGAGATTTAATGGTGAGCACGGTTGGAATCGAACCCCAGTCATCCGCAGAGCGGTGAAGAATAAACTTTGTTGGTTCGTCGGAGAGATTTAATGGTGAGCACGGTTGGAATCGAACCAACGACAACCTCATTAAAAGTGAGGTGCTCTACCGACTGAGCTACGTGCTCGCTGAAAGCAAAAAGCAGAAATGCTAAAAACGAGCGCCACATTAAAATTGAAAAATTGTAAATTGCAAGATAATTTTGTGGAAATTATCAATTGATTGTCTAAATCTTTACCAGACAAATCAAAAAACAATTTAAATTAAAAATGTCCAATCAAGTTCTTACAATAATTCCAGTGCGTCTTGCGTCCACTCGTTTACCAAATAAACCACTAGCTGATATATGCGGCAAAACAATGATTCACAGAGTTTATGAACAAGCTGTTAAAGCAAATTTAGGCGACGTTATAATTGCTTGCGATGGAGAAGAAATTGCTGCAGAAGCAAAAAAAATTGGAGCAAAGTTTTTTATAACCAATCCAAACTTACCTTCTGGAACTGACAGAATTTATGCTGCTTTTAAAGAAAATTCTGATAAAAACTATGATGTTGTTGTAAATTTACAAGGAGATCTACCAAATATTGATCCAGAGGTTATAAAATCAGCAGCTTATACAGCTTTAAAAAATGACTGTGATATTGCAACTGTTGCATCAAGAATAAAAAATAAAGATGAAATCTTTAATCCTAATGTAGTGAAAATTGCAATTGCTTTTAAAGAAGAAAATTCGGGAAAAGCTCTGTATTTTTCACGCTGCCCTATTCCGCACTCTAAAAATGACGAATCTGACTTTTATCATCATATTGGAATTTATGCTTATAAAACTTCAGCTTTGGAGAAATTTGTGCAACTTCCACCATCAAAACTAGAAATGCGAGAAAGTTTAGAACAACTCAGAGCTTTAGAAAATGATATGAAAATTTTTGTCAAAATTGTGGATGCCCATCCTCTTTCGGTTGACACCAAAGAAGATTTAGAAATTGTAACCAAAGTTATTTCTGGCAGTTAATTTATGGAAAAAAAGAAGTCACCCAAGAAAGTTATTGGATGGAAAGAATGGTTTAACCTTGAATGCCTTGGCCTTCCAGCAATCAAAGGGAAAATTGATACTGGCGCCAAAACCTCTTCTTTGCACGCTTTTAATATTGAGAATTTTTATATTGAAGATGTTGAATATGTAAAATTTGATCTGCATCCTTTGCAAAAAAACAAAACTCTTGAACGCAGATGTATCGCTCGTGTTATTGACCATAGAATGGTTTGTGATTCCGGAGGTAAAAAAGAAAAAAGACCAGTTATTGAGTCAGAACTATCGATTGGCGAAATAAAAATGACTATCGAAATTACTCTTGCTAATCGTGATTCTATGGCTTTTAGAATGCTTCTTGGGCGTGATGCTGTAAAACAAGGAAAATTACTAGTTGATGTTTCACGTTCTTTTGTACAGGGCAAAATCAAAAAAAGTAAAATTCTTACTCTCTACCGCAAAACAAAAAGCAAAGTGGATCCAAGATCTTGTATATGAAATTATAAAAATAATCAAATCAGAATTTCTGATTATGAGTTTTTATTATAAGTAAAACCAAATGCTGTAATGAATGTATTTTGAAGCAGCAAGTTTAAGTTAAATTTTTAGAAGAAATAATAGTATTAAATTAATTTATGAAAATAGCTCTTTTAGCTTCAAATCCTAACCTTTATTCTAACAAAAGAATTATGGAGGCTGCTGCAAGTCGTGGACATCAAGTTGAATTCTTAAATGTTGCTGATTGTTATGTTAAAGTTGCAAACCAAGCTTCAGAAATTTTTTACCTTGATGACAGGAAATTAGAAAATATTGATTTTGTTATTCCAAGAATCAAACCTGCTATGACTTTTTATGGATCAGCAATTATTAGACAATTTGAAGTACTAAATGTTCCTTGTCTTAACCGATCTGACTCTATCACAACAGCTCGTGATAAATTTCATTCCTTGCAAATTTTAGCAAAACACGGACTTGGAATTCCAACAACCAGCTTTGCAAATTCTTCTTACGAAACTTCAAAGCTTATCAAATTAGTTGATGGAGCCCCTTTAGTTGTAAAATTACTAGAAGGAACAAAAGGTGTTGGAGTTGTTTTGGCTGATAATAAAAATGCTGCAGAAAGTGTTATAAACGCTTTTCGTAGTTTGAAAGCTGATATTTTAGTACAAAATTACATAAAAGAATCTAGAGGACATGATTTAAGATGTTTTGTTATTGGTGATCAAGTCGTTGCATCAATGCAAAGACAAGCTGCTGAAGGAGAATTTCGTGCAAATGTACATTTAGGTGCAAAAGCAATAGAAATTGAAATTACTAAAGAAGAAAGAGAAATGGCAATTAAAGCCGCTAAAGTAATTGGATTAGACGTTGCAGGAGTTGACATGGTAAGATCAAAAATGGGACCAAAAATTTTGGAAGTAAATTCTTCTCCAGGACTCGAAGGAATTGAAGGAGCGACAAATGTTGCAATTGCTGAAAAAATGATTGAACATATTGAAAAATTGAAATCTTAAGCAATTAGAAAATGAAAAAAATTGATGCTAAAAAACTCTTTAACAAAGAATGGGAATTTTTAACGGGAGCTGCAAACATAACACAAATTCCAAATTATCGTAACCCTGAAGTTGCTTTTATTGGGGCTTCAAATGTTGGTAAGTCAAGCATAATAAACGCTCTTTTAAGCAAAAAAATTGCTATCGTTTCTTCAACTCCAGGAAGAACTCGTCAACTTAACTTTTTTATCAGTGATAAAGATTCTCCAAATAGTTTAGTGCTAGTTGATATGCCAGGTTATGGCTTTGCTAAAGCTGGCAAAAAGGATATAGAAAGTTGGCAAAAAACCAGTTTTGAATTTCTTGCCAAAAGAGCGAATTTACAAAGAGTGTTTTTGCTAATTGATCCAATTAAAGGCTTAAAAGAATCAGACAAAGATATTATAAACATGTTCAACACTTTGGCTGTCAGTTTTCAAATTGTATTAACAAAAGTTGATAAGTTAAAAAGCGAAGAAGTTGCTAAAGTTGAAAATCAAATAAATCAGGCTGCTAAAAAATGGCCAGCAATTTATCCAAAAATTATTAAAACTAGTTCTTTGCAAAAAATTGGAATCTATGAACTACAAGATTCTATCGTTGAAATATTAAGTTTTTTATGAAAATTTTTTTAATAATTTTGTTAACCAGTCTAGTTGTAATTTTTTTGATGATATTGTTGAATTCAGCAAGCTACAAAGATAAAACTATAGAAAGGGATAAATTATTTAATCATCAACCATAAGTTATAGATTGCCACGTCGCACTTCGTGCTTCTTGCAACGACGAACAGAAACCACGTCATTGCGAAAAGCGTCAGCGACGTGGCAATCCATAAAAATTTACCCGCAAATTTTGATATATCTAAAATAAAAATGACAAAAACTAAAAAACCATCAGTAAAAAGCTCTGTTAAAATAGAAGAAAAAAACTTAGGACAAAATCTTACTCCAAAGCAAATAGTAGAAGAGCTAAATCGCTATATTATTGGACAAAGTGATGCAAAAAAAGCTGTGGCAATTTCACTTAGAAATCGTTATCGCAGAAAATTAGTTGAAAGTCCTTTACGTGAAGACATTGTACCAAAAAATATTTTAATGGTTGGTCCAACTGGTGTTGGAAAAACCGAGATTGCTCGTCGACTTGCAAAACTTGCCAATGCTCCTTTTATTAAAGTTGAAGCAACTAAATTTACCGAAGTTGGTTATGTTGGACGCGATGTTGATTCAATTATTCGTGATTTAGTTGAAGTGGCAATTAAAACACTAAAAAGTGAAGTTAAAAAAGAAGTTTTAGAGAAAGCTGAAAAACATGCTAAAAAAAGAGTTCTAAAAGCATTAATTGGAGAAAGTGCCTCTGATGAAACAAAAGAAAAATTCTCGCAAATGCTTGATAATCAAGAACTAAAAGATCGCGAAATTGAAATTGAAATTGCTGACAATGGTAATTCTTTTTCTAATACTTTTGACATTCCCGGTGGCCAAGTTGGAATGATAAATATTACAGAAATGCTTGGTAAGGCAATTGGTTCATCAAAAACCAAGAAATCTAAAATGACTGTTGAAGATGCCATAAAAACAATCATTGATGAAGAGTCAGAAAAAATGATTGATGAAGAAAAAATTATTAAAAAAGCTGTAAAATCAGTTGAAAATGATGGAATTGTCTTCATAGACGAAATTGACAAAATATGTGTACGCAGCTCTGTTAAAGGTGGCGATGTAAGTCGCGAAGGAGTACAGCGTGACTTATTACCAATGGTTGAAGGAACAACTGTCACAACTAAATATGGCTTGATAAAGACTGACCATATTTTATTTATTGCATCAGGTGCATTTCATATTGCAAAACCTTCTGATTTACTTCCTGAATTGCAGGGACGTTTTCCAATTCGTGTACAATTAAAACCACTTACCGAATCTGATTTAGTACGCATTCTAACAGAACCAGAATCAAGTTTAATTAAACAATATATTGCACTTCTTAAAGTGGAAAATGTGACATTAGAATTCACTGATGAAGGTATTAAAGAAATTGCTCGCGTTGCTCATAAAGTTAATGCAGAAGTTGAAAATATTGGTGCTCGTAGACTTCATACTCTTTTAGAAAAAATCTTGGAAGATGTAAGTTTTGAAGCAAGCGATATGAAAAATGGTTCAATTGTTAAAATTGACATTGCTTATGTTGACTCACATTTGGGTGATTTAATTTCTAACAAAACTGATTTATCTAAGTTTATTTTATAAAAATAATTAAATATTTTATGATCCCTCGCTACTCACGACCTGAAATGACTGCAATTTGGTCGCAAGAAAACAAATACCAAATTTGGTTTGATATTGAAATTTATGCATTAGAAGCACTTGAGCAACTAAAAATTGCACCAAGCGGTACCGCATCTAGAATTCGTGAAAACTTTATGAAATCCGGTGGTAAATTTGATGCTGCAAGAGTTGACGAAATTGAATCTGTAACAAAACATGATGTAATTGCATTTTTAACTCACTTAGCCGAATTGGTTGGTGAAAACTCACGTTTTATTCACTTTGGAATGACAAGTTCTGACGTTCTTGATACTTGTTTATCAAAACAACTTTCTCAAGCCTCAGATATTTTAATTAACGATCTAGAAAGACTTTTAGTGGCAATAAAAAAACGCGCTTTTGAACATAAAAATACTGTTTGCGTGGGAAGATCTCATGGAATTCATGCTGAACCAGTAACTTTTGGTTTAAAGTTGGCGCGTTTCTATGCTGAATTTGAAAGAAATTTAAAACGTCTAAAAGAAGCAAAAAAAGAAATTTCAGTTTGTGCAATTTCTGGTGCAGTTGGAACATTTGCCAACGTTGATCCTATGGTGCAAAAATATGTTGCTGAAAAATTAAATTTAGATGAAGAATCAGTTTCTAGTCAAATTATTCCAAGAGATCGCCACGCTGCATTTTTTGCAACTTTAGGTGTTATTGCTTCATCTATTGAAAATCTGGCAATTGAAATTCGTCACTTACAAAGAACAGAAGTTTTGGAAGCAGAAGAATTTTTCTCAAAAGGCCAAAAAGGCTCTTCAGCAATGCCTCATAAAAGAAATCCTGTTTTAAGCGAAAACTTGACTGGTTTGGCACGCATTGTCCGAAGTGCTGCAATTCCTGCAATGGAAAATGTTGCCTCTTGGCATGAACGCGACATTTCGCACTCTTCAGTTGAAAGAATGATTGCACCTGACGCTACAATTACTCTTGATTTTGCATTGAATCGCTTGGTTGGATTGGTTGAAAATTTGACTGTATATGAAAAAAACATGCAGAAAAATTTGGACAAATTAGGTGGTTTAGTTTTCTCGCAACGTGTGCTTTTAACTCTAATTGATGAAGCAGGAATAAGTCGCGAAGATGCCTACAAAATTGTACAAACAAATGCCATGAAAATTTGGGCAGGAGAGTCAAACAGCTTTTTAGAATTGTTAAAACAAGATAGTCAAGTTGTTGAAAAGCTTGGATTATCAAAATTAGAAAGTCTTTTCGATATTTCATATCATACCAAAAATATCGACCATATATTCAAACAGGTTTTCGGTGCATAATTTTGACGTTGTAATTATTGGAGCTGGGGCTGCGGGCTTAATGTGCGCAGCAACTGCTTCTGGGCGTGGTCGTAAAGTTTTATTGATCGATCACGCAAAAGCAGTTGGTGAGAAAATTCGCATTTCTGGTGGCGGTAGATGCAACTTTACCAACTTAAACGTTTCTGATAAAAATTTTCTTTCACACAACTCACATTTCTGCGTTTCAGCTTTAAAACGTTTCACTTCACAAGATTTCATTTCCTTAATCAAAAAACACCAAATTGATTTTCATGAAAAAACTTTGGGTCAACTTTTTTGCAATAATTCATCAAAAGAAATTATTGAAATGTTGTTGCGCGAGTGCACAGAAGGGCAAGTGGAAATTAAACTTGAAACCAAAGTTAATAATATCCACTCCCCAAACCACTGCAAACCAAACTCCACAAACTATCACACTGACTTCTTAAGCTCTTCTCCTGAGCTCCACTTCTCTTCTCCTGAGCCTCACTTCTGTCATCCTGAGCCTCACTTCTGTCATCCTGAGCGCAGCGAAGGATCTGAGGAATTTGGGCTCCGAAATCAAAACCATGAGATCCTTCGCTGCGCTCAGGATGACAGAAGTAAGGCTCAGGAGAAGAGAGGTAGGGCTAAGGATGACAGCAAGGAGAAAAAGGGTGACAATGAGGAAAATCAAGTTTACAGAGATGTAACTCAAAATAAAAACTTTTATCTTGAAACCAACAAAGGAAATTTTTCTTGCCAATCTTTAGTGATTGCAACTGGCGGACTTTCAATTCCTAAAATGGGAGCAACTGGTTTTGGATATGAAATTGCTCGTCAATTTGGTATAAAAGTAACTCAAACCTATCCTGCTTTAGTTCCATTTACATTTGAAGAAAAATTGTTGGAAAAAACCAAATTACTTTCGGGAATTTCTGTTCCTGCGAACGTTTCTTGTAATAACATATCTTTTCGTGAAGCAATTTTATTTACACATCGTGGAATCAGTGGTCCCTCCATTCTACAGATTTCATCTTACTGGAAGCATGGTGAAAAAATCACTGTAAATTTAGCTCCAGAAACCGATATTTATTCAGCATTAATTGAAGAGAAAAAACTTAAGCCAAAACAAGAAATTCAAACTTTCTTATCGCAATTTCTGCCAAAAAATTTAGCCGATTTTTTTGCTAAAGAAATTAATCATAGAGGAAATTTAGCCGATCTATCACATCAAAAAATCAAAGAAATTGCCAATTTAATAAACAGCTGGAGCTTTATTCCATCAGGCACGGAAGGCTATGCCAAAGCAGAAGTAACTTTGGGTGGTGTTGATGTAAATGAAATTTCTTCAAAAAATTTTGAAAGCAAAAAAATACCCAATTTATTTTTTATTGGTGAAGTTTTGGATGTAACTGGCTGGCTTGGTGGATATAATTTCCAATGGGCTTGGGCAAGTGGCAAAGCAGCAGGGGAAGCTGTTTGATAATTTCAGAAATATTCTTACTCTCATTAGATTTGCAAAATTATTTTATCGATTTCCTTCATCAACCTATCAGTTTCAGAAAGTGCGACAATAATTTTTTGGTAATACAAAATATCATCGAATTCAAGCTTTCTGCCTTTGCGATCTTTTAACCATTTTTGCGCTGGTTGATAGCCACCAATGTAGAATTCCCAAGCAACTTGAGGAACTCCTGAAAAATGTTGGGTTGGATTTATAAAAACTTTTCCATCTTCATACACGATCTTATCAACAATATTGCTCCCATCTGTTGGATAAGTGGTTAGATATTGCTCAACAATTGAACTTTCCAGCAAATGAATTTTTCTTAGACTTCCGCCTAAATCCACTAACTTCCAAAATGTTTCTTGGTCTTTTGGATAAGGTACGCGAGGAAAATCAATTTTTAAAAATTCTTTATATTTTTCACGATAGTTTGGCGAGTGCAAAACTGCGTAAGTATAATCTAAAATATCTATTGGCGCAAAGGTATTATTATATTCTTCTTTCTCATTGGTGAAAGTTAGGTTTAGCTTTTCAGCAATTTGAGTGACAATTTCTTGGTTTAGATTTGGTGTTCGCTTTTGGCTTTGATCGAAAGTATTATGATATAAATATAGAGGAAAGTTATATGTATGATTTGTTATGAAGTCACGATTCGTTATATTGTCTGATATTAAAGCTTCTGTCCCTTTCAATTTTGATTGTCTAACAATATTCAGTCCTATATTTTTTCCCAAGATATAGTTGTTCATTAGCTTAAATCTAGCTCTTTGCAGCACATTATTATCAAAAATCGTATGCCTAATATCAAATGGACGATAATAAAATTTATTAGAACTGCTGAACTTACCTAGAATATCATTTTCTTCCATAGATACCAGTTCGCTATCTCTTCCTGTTGCAATTCCCATAGAATTTTCAACAAACAGCAATTTTAAATCCAAATAGCTTTCAAATATATCTGCATTATCATTATTTTTCTTAACAAAAAAATAATTTGGATTCTTATATTCTAGTATTTCCCAATTTAACGTTTTTAAAGAATTTCTTGATAAGAAGTCATACTTATAGTTTCTACTTCCCCATAGATCATAGTGAAAAACCTTTCCTAATACATTGCTCTTCTTCTTGCCTGTTTTTACAAAAATATTGATTGAAACACCCTGCATAATATCAAATACATTTTGATCTAACAATCCATTTGGACATACTTCTTCTTTTCTAGAACTTCCGTGTAAATTTAAAATATAAACAACATCAAAACTGTTATGCTCCCCAAAAATCAAGATAAATTCAAGAGAGTATTTTCGGCAAAATTCCGTTTAAATTCTGCTTCAAATTCCATTGGGCTTTTGTAGTGTA
>VHBV01000013.1 GCA_016882165.1 Candidatus Pelagibacterales bacterium | reverse complement strand
AACCACAAAAATTAAATCTGAAGTGACTGATAGTAACATTCTGGTTTGGTAATCTTTTACAAAGGCCAAGTTGCTCTTGGTTTAAAGTTTAAATCATCAACCAAACCAAGCTTAAACTTTTCATATCCAGTCCAAGCAATCATTGCGGCATTATCTGTACATAACTTAATTGGTGGAGCTATAACATCCATTTTATAAGGTTCTGCCCAATTTTGAATTTTAGAGAAAATATAACGATTAGCAGCAACTCCTCCAGCTATTACCAAGCTTCTTGGTTTTTCCTGAGAATCTTTCAAAGCCATATTTAGAACATTTTCTAAACGATTTATAATTATATCAGTTGCAACTTTCTGGAAAGAAGCGGCAATATCACACTTAATTTTATAAGGAATTTTATCTGATGAGGTGAAGTGACAAAATTCATCATCAATTACTTTTTCTATTTGTCTTCTGACAGCAGTTTTTAAACCAGAAAAAGAAAAATTAAAAAGATGATCTTTACCGACAAAGTTATCAATTAGTGGTTTTGAAAATTTGAAAGAGTTTTCATCTCCTAGTTTTGCAATTTTTTCAATCTCTGGACCACCTGGATAAGGAAGACCTAGCATTTGAGCCACTTTATCAAAAGCTTCTCCTAAAGCATCATCTATCGTTTCTCCAATCTTTTCATAAAAACCTATATCTTTTGCCAAAAGAATTTGACAATGACCACCTGAAACTAAAAGCAAAAGATATGGGAATTTAACTTCGTTCGTCAAACGAACTGTAAGAGCGTGCGCTTCAAGATGATTAACTGCAATGAAAGGTTTCTTATAAACTGAAGATAAAGTTTTTGCAGCCATCATTCCAACAATTACACCACCAATTAAGCCCGGACCGCAGGTTGCTGCAAAAGCATCAATTTCACTGAGTTGTAATTTTGCTTCTTGTAAGGCTTGCAAAATTAGATTATCAAGAACTTCTACATGAGCACGAGCAGCAACTTCTGGTACAACACCACCATATTTTTTATGTATATCAACTTGCGAATTTAAAGCATGAGATAATATATTTTTCTGACTATCAACAATTGCCACTGCTGTCTCATCACAAGAAGTCTCAATTCCAAGAACTTTAACCATAAAAATAATTCTAGTTTTGATGATAAACTTCTAAATTACCAAATCTTGTAAACTCGGCGTCAAAAAATAAGTGAACGTTTCCAATTGGTCCGTTTCTTTGCTTAGCAATAATAACTTCAGCAACATGACGTAGTTCATTCATTTTCTGATTCCAAGCTTGATATTTTTCATCGTTCTCTGCTGGTTTTTTTCTTTCATGGTAATAACTTTCTCTATAAATAAAGGCAACAACATCGGCATCTTGCTCAATTGAACCTGATTCACGCAGATCAGAAAGTTGTGGTCTTTTATCTTCTCTTTGTTCAACTGCACGCGATAACTGCGATAAAGCCAAAACAGGAATATTAAATTCTTTAGCTATCGCTTTTAAACCTTGAGTGATTTCTGAAATTTCTTGAACTCTTCCATCACTTGATCTAGTTGAACTTCCACGAATTAACTGTAAATAGTCAATTACTAAACAAGATAAGTTATTTTTTCTGACTAATCTTCTTGTTCTTGTTCTAATTGCAGAAATTGAAAGAGCTGGAGTATCATCAATAAAAAATGGTAATTTGGAAATTTCGGCACTTCTTGTAGCAATTGCTTCCCACTCCATATCGCTTAAATTGCCATTCCTAAATTTTCCAGCATTAATACTTGTTTCCATTGATAAAATTCTTGCAGAAAGTTGATCAGCAGACATCTCTAGTGAGAAAAAGCCAACAGCTTTTTTATCAGATGAATTTTCAACATCTTTATTTAAAAACTTACAAGCATTAACAGCAACATTGATAGCCAAACTTGTTTTACCCATTGACGGACGAGCAGCAAGAATTATCAAATCTGATGGTTGCATTCCACTCAATATTTTATCTAAATCAACAAGACCAGTTGAAATTCCGCTAATACTACTATCTCTTTGTTTTGCCAAAGTAGTTTTTTCAAGTGTTTCTTTTATTGAGTAGGAAATATTGCGAAAATCACTTTTTCCATTACCATTTTCAGATAGTTTGAAAAGATTTGATTCTGCTAACTCAATTTGTTCAATTGCACTTGTTTTATCTTCACTTTTATATGCTTTTACAACAATTTCTTCACCAATCATCACTAAATTTCTTTTTAGCGACAGGTCATAAATTAACCTACCATAGTCTGCAATATCAATAATTGCAGAAGCAGAAGCAAGAAGGGTTGATAAATAAATAGCACCTCCAATTGCTTTTATTGTTGCATCAGACTCGAAAAATTGTTTCAAAGTAACTTGGTTAGCAACAATATTAACTTTTTCAATATTATGAATTATTTGTGCATAAATTTTTTGATGCGATGGCTCATAAAAATGATCCTCGCGCAAAAATTCTGAAACACGATTTAAATATTCATTATTAAGAATTATAGTTCCTAAAACAGCCTGCTCTGCTTCAATATTGAATAGTTCTTTACGCATTAAATCTGTTTTATTTTCTTCTGACATTTTAGTTAAATCTAAATTTAATTAACTTGCTTCCCACAAACTATAAAAGTTACTAAAAAAAATATTAGTTATCTTTATTCTACAGTCACTGATTTTGCTAAATTTCTTGGCTGATCTACATCATTACCTTTAAATAATGCAACAAAATAAGCCAAAATTTGAGTTGAAATTACTGGTAGCAATGCTTCCTGAATCATTCCGCTCAAAGCAGGAATTTCTATTACATCTTTGGCAAGCTTTCTAATATGGCTTATTCCTTCTTGGTCACTAATTAAAATAATTTTACCACCACGCGCGTTAACTTCTTGAGCATTTGAAGCTGTTTTTTCAAATAAAGAATTGGTTGGGGCAATTACAATTACTGGCATTTTTTTATCAATCAAAGCAATTGTTCCATGTTTTAATTCTCCGGCAGCAATTCCTTGTGCGTTAATATAAGATAACTCACGAAACTTTAAAGCAGCTTCAAAAGAAGTTATTTGAGAAATGCCACGACCAATATATAAAACATGTTTTGCTTTAGTTAAAGATTTGGCAACTTTTTTAATATTTGTAATATTTTTTTCAGTGAAAAAATGATTCATTTTAACACCAGAATCAATTAGGTCAAAAATTAACTTCTGTTTTTGTTCTTTATTTACTTTATTTTGTGCAACTCCAACTTCAATTGCAAAGAGTGATAAAGTGGCAATTTGTGCAGTATATGCTTTTGTTGAGGCAACACCAATTTCAGGTCCTGCAATTGTTCTAATTACAGCATCTGATAGTTGAGCCATGCTGCTATGAGCAACATTAACAATTGATAAAACTTTTTGTCCTTTACTTTTTGCATATTTCAAGGCAGCAATAGTATCAGCAGTTTCACCAGATTGCGAAATAAAGACCATCAAATTGTCTTCTCTAAAAGGATGAGAACGATAACGAAACTCTGAAGCAATATCAACTTCTACTTCTACTTTAGCAATTTCTTCAATCAAATATTTAGCACAAGATGCTGCATAATAAGAAGTTCCACAAGCAACCATAGTTACTTTTCTTATGTCTTTTAAAGAAAATGGAAAATTTGGTAAATGAATAGAATTATCACTCAAATTAACATAAGCTTGAACAGTTTCTTCTAATACTCTTGGCTGCTCAAATATTTCCTTTAACATAAAATGATCAAAACCATCTTTGGAAACTTGATTTTTAGTTGCTTCCATGGTTTTGACTTTCTTTTTTAGAACATTTCCTTTTTCATCAAAAACCTCATAAGAATTTTGTGATATTATTCCAAATTCACCATCTTCAAGAGCAATAATTTTATCAGTATTAGCACTTAAAGCATAATAATCTGAGGCCACATAATTTTCTCCTTTTCCTACACCTAAAATTAAAGGAGAGCCTCTTTTAGCAAAAGCAATCAAATCTTTTTTATCTCTAAAAATAATTGCCAAAGCAAAAGTACCTTGAATTTCTTGAGCAGCCAAAATTAAAGATTGTTTTATATCAGAAGTTTTTTCGTAATAGTACTCAATTAGGTGTGGCACAACTTCTGTATCAGTTTCGCTTAAAAACTTAACACCATTTTTTTGTAGCTTTGCTTTTAACTCTTGGTGATTTTCAATAATTCCATTATGTACAACGCAAACTTTGCTTGAAGCATGAGGATGAGAGTTTTCTTTGCTTGGTTGTCCATGAGTTGCCCAACGAGTGTGTCCAATTCCAATATTAGAATCAATTGAGCTTGCTGCTAAAGCACTTTCTAGTACAGAAATTTTACCCTCTTCTTTCACAGTCTCAAATGATGCTTCTTTTAAAACTGCAATTCCTGCAGAATCATAACCTCTATATTCAAGCTTCTTTAGGCCATCAAGAATTTTTGCCACAACATTTTGATTGCTAATTACTCCAACTATTCCACACATTTTTACTAAAAAATTTGGTTAAAAAAACTTAAAAAACCATGCTATCATTGATTATAGCAAAAAGTAAATTGTAATTTTTTGAAATATGATAAGCACTTAACTGCGAAAATTAACTTACTTTTTTTAAATACCTATAAACCTAAGTAAATCTAATTAAAAAAAGTTTATAAAGTTGTTTACTACACAATTATGAAAATTAATGGAGCAAATTTGTTGCGAGAAAAAAAAATTACAGTTAAAAATTGATCAAGAAAATTTTAAAAAAACTTATATTAAATATAAATAAATCTAATCAACCAAAATGCATTTTATCAGGTCAAATTTTCAGATCGTATTTGTGGTTTTGGTTACCTTATTTTCGCAAAATTTTTCAGCATTTGCTGATCAATCAAAAAATTTAGTTAAAAAAATTGAATTTTCTCAAAGTGGAAATTTAGAAATTCTTCTTTCAAAAAAGATCAATGACAGCTCTGAGTTCAAAATTTTCACTCTCAAAAATCCAGATCGTATTGTAATTGATCTCTTCAATTCTGATTTTGAAAACAAAAATTACCAACCAAACTTCCCATCTTTTATCTCTGGAATGAGAACTTCATTAAATAAAGAAGGAATTTTAAGAATAGTTTTTGACTCTAAAAAAACTTTATCTCTGGAAACCTCAAAAACTTCCATCAAGCAAAACAGTCAAACTTCTATTATAACAAAAATTACTGGCTTAACAGAAAATGATTTAAAAGTTATTTCAACAAGTAAATCAAACAAAGAAGGGCAAAAAGTTAATTCTTACAAAATTAAACCAAGCAAAAAAATTATTGTTATTGACGCAGGACATGGAGGAAAAGATCCTGGAACAATTGGTCTTTACGCAAGAACGAAAGAAAAAAATATCACCTTATCTTATGCAAAAGAGCTAAAGAAGCAACTTTACAATACGGGAAAGTATAAAGTTTACCTTACACGTGAAAATGACCATTTTATTCCTCTAAAAAAAAGAGTGGAAAAATCTCGTAAACTCAAAGCAGATTTATTTATTTCTCTTCATGCTAACTCAATTGATGATTCTGTAACATCTGGATTTTCAATTTATACTTTATCAGAAACATCTTCAGATAAACAAGCTCAACTTTTAGCTCAAAAAGAAAATCGTGCGGACATAATAGCTGGAATAGATTTTGAAGGAGCTAGTAAAGATATAATGAAAACTCTAATTGACTTATCCCAAAGAGACAGTATGAATAACTCCTCGCGATTTGCAAATATCGTAATTACTTCAGTTAGAAACTCGGGTGTAAAAGTGTTACAAAATACTCATCGTTTTGCTGGATTTGCAGTTTTAACTGCACCAGACGTTGCCTCGGTTCTGATTGAGCTTGGCTATCTTTCTAATAAAAATGAAGAAGGACAACTTAATAGCTTACTATATAAAAGAAAAATTGCTAACAGCTTAGCAGAAGCAATTGATAAATATTTTTCTCAATTAAAAAACTAACATGAAAAAACTCGCCAAATCTGCCGTTATATTTTCAATGCTTTCTATGTTCTTTGGTAGCATTGCTATTCTTGTTTTAATCAAAAAAAATAGCGAAAATCTTCCTGATTACGAACAACTAAAATCTTATACACCTCTAATCACAACAAGACTATACGCTTCTGATGGATCTTTAATTAATGAGTTTTCTAAAGAAAAAAGAGTATTTGTTCCAATTACAAATATTCCTAAAAACCTTATCAACGCTTTTTTAGCGGCAGAAGATGCTAAATTTTACAAGCACTCAGGAATTGATCCTTTTGCAATTTTTAGAACTTCAATTAATAATGCTTTTTCTCTTGTAAAAGGTGATCACATGGGTGGAGCATCAACAATTACACAGCAAGTTGTAAAAAACTTCCTACTATCAAATGAACGAACAATTCAAAGAAAAATAAAAGAAGCTATTTTAGCTTTTAGAATGACAAAATCTTTCACTAAAGATCAGATTTTAGAACTCTACTTAAATCAAATTTACTTAGGATCTGGAGCTTATGGAGTTGCAGTAGCTGCCGAAACTTACTTTGACAAATCTATTGATGAATTAACAATTGAAGAAGATGCTCTTCTTGCTACATTGCCGAAAGCTCCTTCAAAGCTTGATCCAAGAAAAAATATGGAAAAAGCAAAGGCGCGCAGAGATTGGGTTATTGAAAGAATGCAAGAAGAAGGCTTTATAACATCTAAAGAAGCTGAGGAAGCAATTGCAAAACCCATTACTTTAAAAGAACAAAATTACACAGGTTATAATAAAGCAGAGTTCTTTTCCGACAGTGTCAAAAAAGAACTAACAGAACTTTACGGATCTGATGATGTTTTTGAAAATGGAATTGTTGTAAGAACAACTCTTGATACAAACTTACAAAAAGTTGCAGAAGCTGCTTTGGATAAAGGAATTGAAGAATATGATCAAAAGCATGGTTACCGTGGTGCTTTAAGTAAGCTTGAACAAAGAGATGACTGGCAATCAGAATTACAAAAGTTTGATGTAAAAAAACTTTATAAAGACTCCTGGAAAAAAGCAGTTGTTCTTTCTTTAACAAAAGATTCTGCTGCAATTGGAATTGAAAATGGCGATCTTGGTTCAATTGAATTAAGCTCAGTTAAGTGGGCCAGAAAATATATCAGTATTAATGCTCTTGGTCCAGTAGTAAAAAAAATTGATGATGTTTTCAAAGTTGGAGATGTAATTTTAGTTGAAAAAACTGAAAAAGCAGGAAACTACATATTGCGCCAAATTCCAGAAGTTAATGGAGCATTTTTAGCAATTGACCCTCACAGTGGAAGAGTTTTAGCAATGATGGGAGGTTATGTTGATGCACCCAATCAATTTAATCGTGCAACTCAAGCAATGCGACAACCAGGTTCAACAATGAAAACTTTTGGTTATATAGCAGCTCTTGAAAATGGCATGACTCCAGCTTCAGTAATTATGGATGAAGAAATAACCCTTAATCAAGGTTCAGATTTACCTCCTTATAAACCAACAAACTACTCTGGTCAATACTATGGGCCAACTACATTAAGAACAGGTCTTGAAACTTCAAGAAACGTTACAACTGTAAAAATGGCAGATCAAATTGGATTAGATAAAATTGTTGACGTTGTCAAAAGATTTGGAGTTAACGATAATCCTCAAAAAATTTATTCTCTTGTATTGGGTTCAACAGAAACAAGCTTGTTAAGAATTGTTTCAGCTTATGCAATGATTGTGAATGGTGGACATAAAATAACTCCGTCAATGATCGAAAAAATTCAAGATCGTAATGGTAGTACAGTTTATCGTCGCGATAAAAGAAATTGCGAAAATTGCTTAGTAAAAGATGGTGAACCTTACTTGCCAGTTCTTGATGAAACCAAAGAAAAAATTACTGATTCTGCTACCGCTTATCAAATAACATCTATGTTACAAGGAGTTGTTGAAAGAGGAACAGCTGGAAGAGCTAAGTCAATTGGCAAAATAATTGCCGGAAAAACAGGAACAACTAACAGCTCATACGACTCTTGGTTTGTTGGTTTTTCACCTGATTTAGTGGCTGGAGTTTATGTAGGATTTGATATGCCAAAAAGTTTGGGTTCAGATGAAACTGGTGCTTCTGTAGCCTTACCAATATTCATTGATTTTATGAAGCAAGCATTAAAAGACTCTCCTTCAAAGCCTTTCAGAGTTCCAAATACTGTAAAATTTGTAAAAATTGATCGTTCAACTGGAAAGTTTCCTAATGCTTCTACTCCAAAAGATAGAGTATTCTTGGAAGCATTCAAACTAAATGATTCAATGGATCTAGAATCAACTGAAAATGAAGAAGAAACTTCCGAAAAAACAGATTCTGGTTCAGACCCTGTTGGAATTTACTAACGCTAAAATGATTTTTAATGTCAAATTTGATAGCAATTGCTCTAACTTTAGTAATAGTAATAACAATCATAAAGACTTTTCAGTGTAAAAGTTTTTATGAAAAAGTTATTTCAATTTACTTCGCTTCTACAAATTTTATAACCCTCATTATAGTTAAATCATCTTCTGATTTAAATTCATCTTTCGATATGATTACAACTTTGCTTTTACTGCAAGTTGCAGTTATATTATTTTTACTATCTAAATATAAAAAGAACTCATGATAGTATTTTTTTGGATTTTGGCCGCCTGTTCTTCTTTAATTTTAATTACTGCAGCCATTGCTTTCTTTAGAACAAAAGAAATTTTTACGATGATAAATGTAGTTATGATAAGTAATTGCTATGTTATACCATTAGTCTTGATTGCAGCCAATATGGAGAATTTTTCTTGGCAATCTTTTATGAAAGTCTTTTTTTTGGTATTGATTAACCTAATCATAACCAATCTTTTGTGTAACTTAATTCTAAAAAAAGCTTCTGAATAATTTTCTTTATTAGTTACAAAAATAAAAACAGATTGCTCTTCTATTTTTTGTTAAGAGCACTTTTGTGATATCCGTAAGAAAAGTAAATTATTAAGCCAACTATAGACCACAATAAAAACCAAATACCATTCTGTAGAAGAAGATTATAAGCCAAATAAGAACAGCTCATTACAGATAAAGGAACCGCCAAATAAACAGCTGGACATTTAAAACCACGCTCAATTTCTGGTCTTTTAACTCTCAAAATCAAAACTCCTAAAGACACTACTATAAAAGCAAATAAAGTTCCAATACTTGTAATATGACTTAAAGCCTCAAGAGGTAAAAAACCTGAAGTAACACATACAAATAATACAACCATAACAACACTGAAATAAGGAGTAGCAAATCTTTTATGTAGATTGCTAAAAGATTTAGAAATCAAACCATCACGCGACATAACAAAAAATATACGTGACTGACCATATAAAAGAATTAATAAAACTGAAGTAATACCAGCAACAGCTCCAACTGCAACTAGAATAGATCCCATATTATTACCATTCATTCTTAAAGCTTTTGCAAGAGGTTCTGAATTATCAAGTGTTGTGTAGTCAACTATTCCCGTAAGAACCAATGAAACTAAAACATAAAGCAAGGTACAAATAAGAAGTGAAACAATAATTCCTATTGGTAAATCTCTTTGGGGATTTTTACATTCTTCAGCAGCTGTCGCAACAGCATCAAAACCAATATAAGCATAAAATACAGTTGCAGCACCAAGTAATACACCATTAATTCCAAATGGCATGAAATTTTCCCAGTTAGAAGTTTTTATCATTGGACTAGCAATTGCTAAAAATAAGAAAATAACTCCTAACTTAACAACAACTAAAACTCTATTCAGCCAAACGCTTTCTTTAGTTCCACGAAAAAGTAAAAGTCCAATAAAAGAAGTAATTATGATTGCAGGCAAATTTACTATTCCACCATCAAAAGGAACTTTAGTTAAATAATCAGGCAAAATCACTCCTCCTGATTTAAGAATTCCAACAACGTAACCTGACCAACCAGCTGCAACAGTTGAAGCACCTACTCCATATTCTAAAACTAGACCCCAACCAACCATCCATGCTATAAACTCACCTAAAACAGCATAAGAATAAGTATAAGCACTACCAGAAACAGGAACCATTGAAGCTAGTTCAGCGTAGCAAAGAGCAGCAAAAATACAGGCAAAAGCCGCTAAAAGATAAGAAACTGAAATTGCAGGACCAGCATATTTAGCAGCAGCAATTCCTGTAATAACAAAAATACCAGTTCCAATTGTACATCCAATACCAATCATTATTAAATCAAAGGCACCAAGGGTCTTTTTTAAAGAATGCTTCTCAGAATTAGCAATAAGCTCTTTAATAGTTTTTTTACGAAATAGATTCATAACTGCAATTATATTTAGTTTTTATTCAGCTTTATTCAGAGGACTTCTTTTGTAGGAATAAGAAAAATAAACCACCAAACCAATTGCAAACCATACAACAAAAGCTAATCCGGTTTTTTGAAGCAAGTTATACATCAAATAAATACAACTAATTACTGAAATTGGTGCAACTACAAAAACTGCAGGGCATCTAAAAGGTCTGCTTAGTTCTGGTTTTTTAACACGCAATACCATAACACCCACTGAAACAATAGTAAAAGCGAATAATATACCAAGACTACTCATTTGTCCCATAGTATGAATTGGAGTAAATCCGGCAATCACAGCAACTGCAACCATAACAAACAAGCAACCTAAGTAAGGAGTTTCATATTTTTTGTGCAATTTGCCAAAAAACTGTGGAATTAAGCCATCTCTTGCCATTACAAAGAAAACTCTGGTTTGTCCATACATTAAAACCAACAATACAGCAACCATACCAACAATCGCACCAATTGCCACTAAAGATGATCCTATATTACTTCCATTAACTCTTAAAGCGTATGCCATCGGTTCAGCATTATCTAATTGAGCGTATGGAACTATTCCTGTCAGCGCAAGAGCAACCAAAACATAAAGCAGACCGCAAATAAGTAGTCCTCCAATAATTCCTATTGGTAAATCACGGTTTGGATTTTTACATTCCTCAGCAGTTGTTGCAACAGAGTCGAAACCAAGATAAGCAAAGAAAATTGATGCTGCACCAATACCAACACCATGCCAACCAAATGGCATAAAATCGGCATAATTTTCCATTTTAATATGAGGAACAGCAACAATTAAAAATAAAAAAACTACTCCGAGCTTTATTGCTACCAAAATACGATTTACAATTAGACTTTCTTTTGTTCCACGTAAAAGTAATACGCCAATAAATAGAGCAATCATAACTGCAGGAAGATTAACTACGCCACCTTCAGAAGGAGACTTAGATAGATATTCTGGAAAATTAACACCACCAGCTTTTAAAATTCCCACAAAATAACCTGACCAACCAGCAGATACTGTTGAAGCTGCAACAGTATATTCAAGAACTAAACCCCAAGCTACAAGCCAGGCTATAAATTCACCCAAAGTAACGTAAGAATACGTATAGGCACTACCTGCAACTGGAACTACAGATGCAAGTTCAGTGTAAGCAAGACCAGCAAATATACAAACTAAGCCAGCTAGAGCATAGGAAATTGCAACCGCTGGACCGGCATACTTTGCTGCAGCAATTCCAGTTAAAACAAAAATTCCAGTTCCAATTGTACAACCAATTCCAAGCAAGACCAAATCCAAAGCTCCTAAAGTTTTCTTTAGAGACTTCTTTTTTGCACCCTCAATTACACTTTCTATAGATTTAGTTCTAAAAATAGATTTCATTATATAATTCCAAATTGTTTCTAAAATTACCAATATGCCAAAACTTAAATTTATTGGTTTTTAACAAGAAATCGTCAACAGACTTATGTTTTGGTATATTATTTTTTGTTTAAAAAACTTTATTAAACGGCATCAAAATTCTTGATAAACAAGAAAAAGCTAACTTCAAATAACAATAATTTGAAGTTCAGAATCATAACTATTTAAACTCAGAAAATACAAGTTTTAAAATAAACTCTTTTTGAACTCTATTTCAAATTTATTAATAATTTTCAAGAATAAATGTTACAAAATTCTGATAAGCACAAATTTCAAATAAGCTTAATTAAAAACATCTTAAGTTTTTTTTATTCTAGAGCCTCCAAAGCTTCATCATGAGTATCTTTTGTTATTACTCTTCTTTTTAATAAGTCGATAATAGAATCTTTCATAGTAAGCATTCCTGCTTGTTTTCCAAGTTCAATAATTGAATTAATTTGAGGAATTTTATCTTCCCTTATCAAATTTCGAATCGAACTATTTGCTATCATAATTTCATAAGCTGCGCATCTTCCGCCACCATCTTTTTTTAATAACCTTTGAGAAACAACAGCACGTATTGAAGTTGACAACATTGAACGAATTACGGCCTTATCTTCCGTTGGAAAAACGTCAATAATTCTGTTTATTGTTTGAGCTGCAGAACTAGTATGAAGAGTTGCAAGAACTAAATGTCCTGTTTCAGCTGCGGTTAAAGCCAGTTGAATTGTTTCCATATCTCTTAACTCACCAACCAATATAACATCTGGATCTTCTCTTAAAGCACTTCTTAGTGCATTAGAAAATGATAATGTACTTGCACCAACTTCTCTTTGATTTATCAGAGACTTCTTACTTTTATGAACAAACTCTACAGGATCTTCAATTGTAATAATATGACCAGGACTTACCATGTTTATTTGGTCAATCATAGCAGCAAGAGTTGTTGACTTACCACTACCTGTTGGACCAACAACTAAAATCAATCCTTTTTCAGCATAGCAAAGCCTTCTAATAGGTTCAGGCGCGCTAATTGATGTTAAATCTTTAATTTCAATTGGAATTTCTCTAAAAACTGCAGCAGGACCATTTATAGTATTGAATGCATTTACACGAAATCTAAGACCTTCTTCAATCTGAACTGCAAAATCAACTTCCAGTTTCTCTTTATAAACCTTCTTCTGAATATCATTCATAACTACATTCAGCATATCAATAACTTGGTTAGCTGAGAAAGGAGAAGAATCTTTTACAGCCATCATATCACCATCAAGACGAACCAAAGGAAAATTACCTGTGGAAATATGAACGTCGGAACATTTCATCTTTTTTGCATTACGCAAAAGATCAACTATACTATAACTCATTTAAACCTACGAATTTAATTTTATTGACTCTATTCTTTCTTTAATTTGCTCAAGAGGAATAAACTGGCTGTTATCGTAATTTTTTATAACATAATAATAATTTTCTAACGCCTTTTCGTAGTTGGCAGTTTTGTCATAGATAACTGCCAAGTTATAACGATATTCAATTTTACTTGGATCAATTTCAATAGCCTGCTTCAAAACATATATCGCTTTATCATATTCTTTAACCTTATCATAAGCCAAAGCCAATTGAGCTTTTAGGTAAGATGACTTTTGATTTTCGGAAGACAATCTTGATAAAAGATAAACAGAATCTCTAGGAGACTCTTCAACTAAAACAGAAAGTAAGTTTTCAATAATTTCATCTTTGTTTGATGGGTTGTTTCTTAGCAACTCATAATAAAGTTCTTTAGCTTGTTTTAGTTGACCAATTTGCTGATAAATAACTGCCAAAGAGAATTTGGCATATTCATTAGACGAGTCAGCTTTAATAATTTGTTTATAAAGCTCTATTGCAACTTCATATTGCTCAATAAGAGCTGTATTATATGCTATTCTTTGTTTCTCAATAATACTTAAATTTAAAGGTTTGTCTGAAGATTCTGTTATATCAATTTTTATTATGTTATTAGATTCTTTTGCAGAACCTCTATCGATTGTTATATCAGGTTTTTTTTCTTTCTTTGCAGTTGGTTTGTAAATTTCAATATCTTGAGAAGATTCTTTATCAAAGAGTAATGAGCTTTCTATTTCTTTAACTATTTCTTCGCTTAGTTCCGGATTAGAAGCAAAAGAATTAAAAGCAATAGTTTGCAACACAAAAAACAGAAGAGCGACAGCTAACTTATTGAAAGTTAGGAACTTAGTTTTCATTTCTAAAATATTTATTATTTTCAACGATTTTTGAACTTAATAAACTTTGAAATTTGTTAACTTGAAGATCAAGTAAATTTTTAATATATGTTGAATTTTTTTAGTTTTGCTTTTTTTTGGAAGGAATGCTGAACCCAATAAAATTAAAATTTTATTGGGAAAATAAGTTCAAAATTTCGAAAAATTAAAATTCCGAACTTACCTTTGCTGTTGTATATTTTTTGAATTGTCTAAAGGTTCTGCAGAAGAAGATTTTGCAGAAGATTTAGGATTGTTAATTTTAGCAACCGCAGCAACTGGAGCTAAAGCAGTTGCAATACCAGCAACCCCTCCCCCAACAGCAATTCCAGTTCCAGTTTTAAAAAACTCAGAAGAAGCATTAGAAGTTGAATTATAAGAATCAACTGTAAATTCAGCAGCTTGATTAATGACTCTTTCAAATACCGGTTTGCTAATATAATTTTGTGCAGCAGAAGCTACTGTGCCTGCAGAGCTTTTAGAAAAAGAAGCT
>VHBV01000012.1 GCA_016882165.1 Candidatus Pelagibacterales bacterium | reverse complement strand
TGTTTAAAAAATGGGCACCTTTCACTCAACTAATTTTATTTGAAAGTAAATTGATTACTATTTTTTTGAGTTTGGTCTTGTAAATGAATTATTATTGAGAATTCCACTATCTCTTAATACATCTCTTAAGAAATCAATTTTTTGTCTTTGAGATTTTTCTTTTTTATAGGTGAAAATTAGTAAGATAATTAAAATCAGAATAACAATAGATATTTCATCAAAATGTGAAGATATACTCTGAGGTAAAAAAGTAGAATTCATATTATTATATTTAAGTGCAATATAATAAGGCACATTATTGAGTTTCTTTATCAAGAATCCTTTATTGCGTTTTAATAGGCAAGATTGGAATAAATCTTCTCCTTGGTTAGATTTGAACTTTTCAAAAAGCATTTTTGTTTCTTCATCATTTTCAATATTGCCATCTAGTGGTCCATGAGTCTTCTTATTGCCATATAATATAGCTGTAAAACTATCATCAAATAATCCAAACTCTATTCTTTCATCTTCTATTTCAGCGCTAAGAATTTTTGCTAAATAATCAATTTCAAAACCTATCACTACTGCTCCTAAGTATTTTCCTTCATGGTCAACAATTCCATTCCCACCAGGAATCATCCATTTACCACTTGTAGATCCGGTAACTGGACGTCCTAATTGTAATTCGTATGGTTTTTGTTCAGTTATTGGCAGGTAGTCGCGTCCAGATAATTCAAGTGGGTTTTTTAATACTCCATATTCCGAGTCAACATTAAGTTTATAGTGAGAATTTACCCAAGAAAACAAAGTCCAAGAGAGGACAGATTTATTGTTAATGTTATAATATTTTAAGACGTTAAATATGTGGTTTTTGTTGTAAGGATCTTTTGAGATGTGCCAGTTTATATTGTTATTTATGGCTGAAGTATGTTTCAAAAGAGTTGTCAGTTCTTTTTCGATTTTTAGAGATTGTATTTCAAGAGTGTTACGAATTTTGCTTTTTTCCATTTCAAATAAATGGAAAAAAAGCAAAAAAATTATTAAAAGTGAGGCAAAAACTGTTGCGCAGAATATTCTAGGAAATTCAGTGGAGTTGTCATTTAAAGATTGTTTTAGTTCATTTTTACTAGCAACTTCATCCATTTAATTACCTATCTATTTCCCCAAATACAATATCTTGAGTTGATATTACTGTAACAACGTCAGCTAACATGTGTCCTTTTACCATGAATTCGAGACCTTGCAAATGAGCAAAACCTGGAGCTCTAAGTCTGCATCTGTAAGGCTTATTGCCACCTTCGGAAATTATATAGACCCCAAATTCACCTTTAGGAGCTTCCACGCATGCGTAAGCTTCTCCTTTTGGAACGTGATATCCTTCTGTGAAAAGTTTGAAATGGTTGATTAAACTTTCCATGGAATGCTTCATCTCAGATCTTTTTGGAGGAGCAACCTTACGGTCAGAAGTCATGATTGGACCTTTCGGCATTTTTGCCAAACATTGTTTGATAAGTTTAATTGATTCACGCATTTCTGCAACGCGGATTAAGTAACGATCATAAGAGTCACCATTTTTTCCAATTGGAACATCAAAATCTAATTCTGAGTAAATTTCATAAGGCTGCGATTTGCGCAAATCCCAAGCAACTCCTGAACCACGAATCATAGGGCCAGAAAAACCCCAAGCAAGAGCTTGATCTTTTGTCACAACTCCAATATCAACCATTCTTTGTTTGAAGATACGGTTATTGGTAAGTAAATTTTCTAAATCATCTACATATTTTAAGTAACCGTCAGCAAATTCAGCAATTTCACTTTCTAAGCCTTGAGGTAAATCTTGGTGCACACCTCCAGGACGAATGTAAGCTGAATGCATACGAGAACCAGATACTTTTTCGTAGAAACCCATCATTTTTTCACGCTCTTCAAACATCCATAAAAGTGGAGTCATCGCACCTACGTCAAGAGCTTGAGTGGTGACTGCCATAATATGATTTAGGATTCTGGTAATTTCGGAAAATAAAACACGTATATATTGTGCTCTTATTGGAACTTCACAGCCCAAAAGTTTTTCAACTGTTAAAGCGTAAGCGTGTTCTTGGCACATTGGTGAAACGTAATCCAGACGATCAAGATAAGGAATTGCTTGAGTGTAGGTTTTATATTCCATCAACTTTTCAGTTCCTCGGTGTAATAGACCAATATGTGGATCAGCACGAGTTATAACTTCTCCATCCATTTCTAGAACAAGGCGTAAAACACCATGAGCTGCTGGATGCTGTGGACCAAAGTTAATGGTCATGTTTTTAAGGTCAACTTGAGACGACATTTTTACAAAAGTAATTATTAAAATCTTAATTGAATATAGAACAATTTTTAAACAATTAGATAAAAAAAACAAACTGAAATTTACAAACTTTGAATCAAAGAATTTTTACTAATTGAAGTTTTCATACCTAAAACTAAAGGTAGTATATTTTTTGAATGACCTAAACATCCTGATTTTTCAAGAAAAACCGTTAATTGCAAATTATTTTGATCAATTTTTTCGATAAATTTTTCAATTGCAATTTTTATGTTTTTTGCTTTTGGGGTTCCATGTGGATTAGATTCTAAAAAATTCCCTAACAAAATTGCCGAAGGAATTTTGTTTTGTTCAATCATGATTGTGACAATTTGATTAAAATAACGTTCCAGCCTTTCGCCATCTTCTCCTTCATCTTCCAAAAATAAAATTTTATTACTCCAATCTATCTGGTTTTTGGTGCCAAAATGTCCAGATAAAACGCTGATGCAACCGCCAATAATTTTTCCTTCTATTTCTTTTTTAGCAGAATTATTAAGCGAAATTAGAGAATATTTCAAATTTTTGCTTTTGCCAAAAAGCAAATCCACAATCGCTTTTTCTGATTTTTCCGAAACATTTTTATTAATGATTTGAGCTAACATTGGAGCACAAATATTTTGCCAATTCCAATTTTTTTGAGTAAATAAATTGAGCGAAACAATATCAGAAAAACCAATAAAAATTTTCTTATTTTTTGGTTTTTTCATTTTCTGAATTAAAGGTAAAATGTCGGCACTACCATAACCTCCGCGCATGCACCAAATTATTTTTGATTCAGAATTTTCAACGGCCAATTTAAATTGTGCAAAACGATCTTCAGCACCAAAAGAAGGAAATTCGTGACTAGCTGGTTTTTTTAAAGCTAGTTTTTCTTCCAAAAAAAATCTTGGTTTTAAACCTAATTCGCTGATAAATTTTTTGGCTTTTTCTATTTCATACTTAGTGCAAGCTGTTGCTGGACAAATTATATCAACAATATCGCCTTTTTTTAATGGCTTAAAACTCATATTTGATTTAATATTATTCCTAAAACTATTATTTGTTATTTTTCTGAAATTTAGAGTTAAATTTACAAACTCTTACATTCTTTTGCTAAACTTCATGATGAAATTTTGTGATAAATCGCATTATTGAATGAGATTTTTAATTTACATAGAAAATGCAATGCGGTAATTTGATAATTCAAATCTTTCAAAGACAAGTTAATTTAAATTTAAAAATATGACCAAAGACAAAGTAATTATTTTTGACACTACTTTGCGTGATGGAGAACAAGCTCCTGGCGCCACTATGAACTTGGAAGAGAAGCTACTGATTGCTAAAACTTTGGAGAAAATGGGTGTTGATGTTATTGAAGCTGGTTTTCCTGCTGCATCAAACGGTGATTTTGAGGCAGTTAATAGAATTGCTAGAACAATTAAAAATTCTGTTGTTTGTGGTCTTGCCCGTGCAAAAAAATCTGACATTGAAAGAACGGCGGAAAGTGTAAATCCTTCTACGAAACCAAGAATTCATACTTTTCTTGCTACGTCTCCTATTCACATGCAATATAAGTTGAAAATGGATGAGTTGCAAGTTTTGTCAGCAATAACTGATAGTGTTTCTTTGGCTCGTAGCTTATGTCCAGAAGTTGATTGGTCACCGGAAGATGCGACTCGTTCAAAAAGAGATTTTTTGTTTAAGGCGATTGAAACAGCAATAAAAGCTGGGGCTAACACAATTAATATTCCAGATACTGTTGGTTATACAACGCCTGAAGAATATTATGATTTAATTTCGCAAATTAGAAATAATGTTTCTAACATTGATAAAGCAATTATTTCTTCACATTGTCACAATGATCTGGGAATGGCAGTGGCTAACTCTTTAGCTGCAATGAGAGCTGGAGCAAGACAAGTTGAATGTACAATTAATGGTATTGGGGAACGTGCTGGAAATGCGGCTTTAGAAGAAATTGTTATGGCAATTAAAACTCGTGGCGATTTTTACAATGTAGAGACTTCTATTGATACTACAATGATTAGCAGAATATCAAAACTTGTATCAAGCATAACCGGTTTTGCAGTGCAATATAACAAAGCAATTGTTGGTGCAAATGCTTTTGCGCATGAAAGTGGAATTCATCAAGATGGTGTTCTTAAAAATCGTGAAACTTATGAAATTATGACACCAGAATCAGTTGGTTTGGAAAAATCTTCTTTGGTTTTGGGAAAACTTTCAGGTCGCGCTGCTTTCAAAGATCGTTTAAAAGAAATTGGTTATGAATTAAGCGAAGAAATGCTAAACGAGTCTTTTAAGAAGTTTAAAGAATTGGCTGATAAGAAAAAAGAAATTCTTGATGAAGATATTGTTGCTTTGGTTGATGACTCAATCACAAATACACAATCACGTTACCAGCTCATGAGTTTGAATGTAAAATGTGGCACTTTTGATAATGCAGAAGTAGAACTAAAAATAAAAATTGACAATGATGAGCATTTCACTAGCTTTTGTTCCAAAGATGGTCCAGTTGATGCAATATTTAATGCCATTAAATCTTTAATTGCTCATAATGCAACTCTGGAATTATATCAGGTACACGCAGTAACAGAAGGGACAGACGCCCAAGCGACTGCGACGGTAAGACTAAAACAAAATAACAGAATTTTTAGTGCTAATGGCTCAAATACTGATGTTTTAGTTGCTTCTGCCTTGGCTTATATCAACTGTTTGGATAAAATCAAATCATAATTATTTAAAACAATGTTATCAAAATTTTTCTCTTTTTCTTCAAAAGACATTGCAATTGACCTAGGAACCGCAAATACGTTGGTTTATGTTCGTAATCAAGGTGTTGTTTTGAACGAGCCTTCAGTTGTCGCTTTAATCAATGAAAATGGTAGGCCAGTTCCATGCGCCTTTGGAGCAACTGCAAAAATGATGCTTGGAAGAACTCCTGCTAAAATTGACGCGTTACGTCCTTTGAAAGATGGTGTAATTGCTGATTTTAAAGTTGCTGCCGAAATGATTAAACACTTCATTCGTGAAGTTAATCAAACTAAAAGTTGGTTAGGACCTTTGGTAATTATTTGTGTTCCATCAGGTTCAACTCCTGTTGAAAGAAGAGCAATTCAAGATGCTGCTGAAGGAGCTGGTGCTAATGAAGTTTATTTGATTGAAGAACCAATGGCTGCTGCAATTGGTGCAAATCTTCCTGTTACTGAGCCAACTGGATCAATGATTGTTGATATTGGTGGTGGTACAACTGAGGTTGGTATTCTTTCTTTGGGTGGAATTGTATACTCAAGATCAGTACGTGTTGGTGGTGACAAAATGGATGATGCAATTATATCTTATATCAGAAGATATCACAACCTATTAATTGGTGAATCAACTGCAGAAAGAATTAAGAAAACAATTGGCGCTGCTTGTGCACCAGCTGAAGGAGACGGTGCTACAATTGAAGTTAAAGGTCGTGATCTTTCAAGTGGTATTCCAAAAGAAATGATCTTAACTGAAAGACAAATTGCAGAAAGTTTAATGGAGCCTGTAGAACAAATAGTTGACGCAGTAAAAGTTGCTCTTGAATGTACTCCTCCGGAACTTTCCTCTGATATTGTTGAAAAAGGAATTGTCTTGAGTGGTGGTGGTGCATTGCTAAAAAATCTTGATCACGTTGTTAGACAAGCTACTGGTTTACCAGTTTTTGTTGCTGAAGATCCTCTTCTTTGCGTAGTTAATGGTTGCGGAAAAGTTCTTGAAAATATCAAGATGTTCCGTGCCACTTTATTCAGACAAGACTAAAAATTCCTTGCGAAAGCGAATTCTAAATTAATTCTACTTTTGCTTCAAAGCTTGTCGTTAGGTTGTTTTTTGGTTCTTTCATGTATTTTTACATACTGTGCCGCCAAAGAAACAATTTGCCCAAAGCTTTTTTGCAAAAGCGAATTTTAATGTGATCCACCAAACTAAAGTTTATCAAAATATTTGAAAATTTGCTAAAAGCGAAAATATGAAACAATATCTGAATTTTGTTCAAAGCCGCTCAAATTACAGTTTTAAATACAGTTTTGACTTGGTCTTTAAAAAAGTTGAATTCGCTTTTTTTTGTTTCTTATCTATAGTATTTCTTCTTCTCTCTAGATTTAATGGTGACTTTTCAAAAGCTGTATCTTCTTCCTTTGTTGGGGTTTCTTTACCAATTGCCAAAACCGCTGCTTTTCCTTTTAATGCTACAGTGAATCTTTTGACAAATTTTGGCGGTCTAATTGAAGCTAAAAAAGAAAATGAAATTCTAAAAGAAGAGAATGAAAAGTTACGTTCAATGTATGTTACTGCGATTAATGTAAGCCGTGAGAATCAAGAATTAAAGCGTACTTTGCAATTTATTACTACAAAAAGTGCTAATTATAAAGTTGCAAGAATTGTTGGTAGAACTCATAAAACTTTTAGTCAGAAATTATATATAGATGCTGGCCAGAATCGTGATCTAAAAGTTGGTTCCTTAGTTTCTGGTAATAATGCTGCTATAGGTAGAGTTGCTGAAATTTGGGAAGATAAAGCGCGTCTAATTTTGGCAACTGACGCAACTTCAAGAATTCCCGTTATCACTTCTAAAAGTAGAGTGCGCGGTATTTTAGCTGGACAAAATGGTGACTTGATGGAAATTCTATATTTGCAAAAAAATCATGGTATTCAAGTTGGTGACCGGGTATTCACGTCTGGTGATGGAGATACTTTGCCTTCGGGAATTTTAATTGGCGTAGTGAAAAAAGTTGATAAAGCCTATGCAGCAGTTGAGATGGCGGAAAATATTGCTAATACTGATATTGTTACAATTATAGATTATTAATTGCGATATAGAAGCAAAACACAATACCTAAAATCGGGCATGATTATTGGTCAAATTTCCAATCAAGATCTGATATTGCGGTTGATGATTAATTATCTTTTATCAAATCTTATTTTATTTATACTGAAAATTTCTTCGAGATATTATTTTTTCTTAAAAATTTTTTAGTTATAATTTTTTATTCATTTCTCTCATCATAAAAGGAATTTGAGAGGCTGTAAAAATAAGAGAAATTGGCATCATTCCAAATACTTTGAATTGTACCCAAAAATCAGTTGAAAACGATCTCCAAATTATCTCATTTAAAAAAGCTAAGAAAAGAAAAAACCATGCCCATCGCCAAGAAAGAGTTATCCAAGCTTTGTTGGAAATTTTTATTTGTGAACCCAATATATAAGATAGAAAAGGCTTAGAAGAAAAATAGCCGTAAAATAGAATTATTGAAAAAATAAAGTTAATAATAGTTGGTTTCATCTTTATAAAAGTCTCATCTTTTAAAATTACTGTAAGTGATCCAAAAATTGCCAATAATAAACCAGAAAAAAGAGCTGTTTTAGCAATTTTTTTAGTTAAAATATATGAAATTACTAGAGCAATTGAGGTTGTTATAATTAAGTGAATTGTTGCAGTTAGTAATGGATTTTCTGTGTTATTGGTTTTGTAGGAAATAAAAAATACTAGCAAGGGTGCATAATCACATAAAAAGTTTGATATATTTTCGTAATATTTTTTCATATTTAATATAATTGAGTTATTCGCAGGATATATTCAAACTATTTGGATTATCTGAGATTTTCTTTAATTTAATTTTATAGTCTAAACCGTTTCTATTTTCACTTAGGAGTCTTGCTAGCTTTACATCATTTGTATAAAAATCTTGAGGTACTAGCATTGATCTAATAGATCCCTCTTTCATTCCTATGATATTTTTTTCTATAAATTCTAATTTTTGACTTCCAACAATTATTTCTTCATTTTCAGCTGAGTATATTGCCTTATTATCAATTGTGAAAATTTCATATTCTATTATAGCTTTTTGACCGCATTTAAGTTCTTTGCCTTCGTTATTTATTTTTATTTCTTTAACGGCAATTTTAGAGCTATTAAGGTTTGTTTGCTCTTGTTTTGCGTATTTTTTGGCTAAAGCAACGTTGGTTGCTATAAATTTTCCTTTTTCTTCAATTTCAGTGATATTTTTCTTAACACGTTCCGAAGAAAGTCTATTGCCCAAGCTTTCAGGATTGGTTTTATCATGCAAAAGACCAAAGTATAGTATGGTAATTACTCCTGCAATTTTAACAATTGGATTAGCTATTATTTTATTTAGCATTTAAATAAATCTTTTAATTTCTGATTCTGGAATTGCTCCTTGTCTTAAAATTTCGACTTTTTTGTTAGAAATCTTAATAACAGTTGAAACGACATTTCCTTCAAGATTTTCACCAGATACTAATAAGTCGAGTTTTGAATTTTGAAAATATTTTTCAACATCTTTAGCATTTTTTGCAGCCTCAAAACCTGATATATTGGCACTACTTACAGCTAAAATACCTCCAAAACTAGACATTAATTCTTGAATAAATTTAGTGCCAACGATACGAAAACCCAAATAGTTATTTTCAATATTGTATAGTTGTTTTGATATTTTTAGATTTTTTGATTTGTTTATTGGAGCAACAATTGTAAGACCTCCAGGTAAAAAATTAGCCGCTATTCTTTTTGAAATTTCATCAAAATCAAAAATTGTTTCTATTTGTGTTAAATCTTTTAAAAAAATTGCTATTGGTTTATCAGAATTGCGATTTTTTAAATCATATAATTTCTTTACCGCTTCTTCATTTTCAGCATCACAAGCAACTCCATAAACTGTATCAGTAGCAAAAGAAATTAATTTTCCTTCTTTTAGAAATTCGCTGGCAATTTTGGCGGCGTTAAAACTGTTTTCAAAAATTATTTTCACAACTTTTACGCTTTATTTATTGATTATAGTTTTTATTGGTTCAAAAGTTTTGCGATGATATTTGCAAATTCCAAATTTTTCTATAGCTAAAATATGAGATTTTGTTGGATATCCAGAATTCTTATCCCAACCATATTGAGGAAACTCTTGGCTAAGTTTTAGCATTATTTCATCTCGTGTTTCTTTGGCAATTATTGAGGCAGCTGCAATAGAAAGACTCTTTTGATCACCTTTTACTATAGAAATTATTTCAATTTTATTATCGTTAAAAGGTTTGAAATTTCCATCAACTAATAGAGTTTCTGGTTTTATTTGATATTTTTTACAAATGTCTTCGTAGGCTAAAAACATTGCCAGTTTTGTTGCTTGTAAAATATTTATTTCATCTATTTTATTTTCATCAACAATTCCAACTCCAAATTTAGCTTCTTCTTTTAGAAAATGATAAATCTTCTTTCTGGTAGTTTTAGATAATTTTTTGGAATCATTAATTTCTTTAGGGTAGTTAGTTTGATCCAAAATTACACAAGCTGCAACTACTGGTCCAGAAAGAGGACCTCTGCCAGCTTCATCAATTCCTGCTACAGCATGATTTGGAAATGAATTTTCAATTAAAAAATTAGGATAAATTTTGTCTTCTTGCATTTACTAAAATTCTTTGTAATTTTCTATATCTGATGTGGATTTTTTCCCTGTCTCAACTTTCCTTCATCGTAAATTTTAATTCAATCAAATATGTCATTTTTAAATAAAAGTGGTTTTGGTGATAAGCCTTCTTTGGTAAAACCAATTATTGTTGTTGCTGTAGTTTTTCTAATTGTAGGTGGAATTTATTCTTTCTTTGGTAAAAAAACAGAAGATTCTAAAGATAGCAAAGATGCATCAAAAGAAGAAGCTATGGAAATAAAACCAAGTGGTTTAGATCCGGATATGGACGTTGATACTGTTGCAGATGTTGAAAAAGTTTTAGAAAAATGGATTGAAGCAAATCCACAAGCAATTCTTGCTTCAGTTGCTAACATGCAAAAAAAGGCTATGGAAGATCAAGCTAAAAATGCTCAAAAAAATATTGGCGATAAAAAAGCTGAATTATTCGACAATCCAAACTCTCCAGTTTTTGCTCCTGAAGGATATGATGTAACAATTGTTGAGTTCTTTGATTATTCTTGTGGATATTGTAAGAAAGCACAAACAACTGTGGAAAACTTGCTGAAAAAAGATACTAAAATTAGAATAATTTATAAGGATTACCCAATTTTAGGTCAAGCTTCAATGGATATTGCACAAGTTTCAGTTGCAGTTTCTTTGGTAGCTAAAGATTCTTATAAAAAATTCCATGATGCTTTGATGAAAACAAATTCTAGAAGCAAAGAAGAAGCGATTAAAGTTGCTGCTAAAGTTGGAATTGATGCTAAAAAAGTTGAGTCGGCGTTAACTTCTGAAAAAGAAAAAATCACAAAAATTTTGCAAGAAAATGCTGAATTAGGTTTAGCAATTGGTATTAACGGAACTCCTGGATTCATAGTTGGAGAAGAGTTAATCCCTGGTGCAATTGATTTATCATCTTTTGAAGCTAAAGTTGCTGCATTAAGACAAAAATAGATTTAAAATATCTGTTGTTTATTTCCAAGGGTCAGATCCAGTAATGGTCTGACCCTTTCCTCTATTTATCTCAAAATCTATGGCGCCAGATTTATCTCATCTTTCTAAACAACAAAAACAAGTAATAGATGCATTTGAAAATGGTGAGAATATTTTTGTTACTGGCGGTGCTGGAAGTGGAAAGTCTTATCTTCTAAATTTTCTCAAATTAAATTATGGTCATTTAGGTCTTGAAGTAACTGCTAGTACAGGAATTGCGGCTGTTAATATTTCTGGATCTACTATTTATTCTTGGGCGGGAATTGGTTTGGCGAATCTGCCAGTTGAGAAAATTATTGAAAATTTATTTAGTGCTAAGTTTTCTAAAATAAGAAGGCGTATAAAAATGGCCAAAGCTTTGGCTATTGATGAAATTTCTATGATTTCTCCGCAAGTTTTGGAAATTCTTGATGAAGTTCTGCGAGCTGTGCGCCAAAGTGATAGTGTGATGGGTGGAATTCAGATAGTATTTTTTGGAGATTTTTTACAACTTCCTCCAGTGCAAGATTCAAATAACCCAAGATTTTGTTTTAATAGTAAAGTTTGGCAAGATTTGAATTTAAATACTTTCGTTTTAGATCAGATATTTCGCCAAAGTGATAAAAAATTTGTGAAAGTTCTTAATAATTTGCGCGTTGGAACTTTAGATGAAGATGATGTAGATATTCTAAAATCAAGGTTAGGAGCTGTTGATTCAAGTTCAATAATTAAACCAACAATTCTTACAACACATAATTTTAAAGTAGAAAAAATTAATCAATTGGAGTTGCAAAAAATTGCTTCTAAAGAAGTTAGTTACGAAGCTAAATATTATGGTAATGAAAGCAAAATTGAATTTTTGAAAAAAAACTCAATTGTATCGCAACTTTTGAAAGTGAAAGTTGGAGCACAAGTTATGATGACAAAAAACACTTACCAAAAAGAAGGAATAATTAATGGTTCGCTTGGTATTGTAAGAGATTTTTCGCCAAAAAAACTCTATCCGATTGTTGAGTTTTTTAATGGTAAAATTTTGACAATTTCACCTCAAGATTGGGTTGTTGAGAAATATGATGCGGAGAAAAAGTTGGTTATGATTGAAGCTGGAGTTACTCAAATTCCTTTGATTTTAGCTTGGGCTATGACAATTCACAAATCGCAAGGACTAACATTGGATAAAATATCTTGTGATTTATCAGAAGCTTTCAGCCCTGGTCAAATTTATGTTGCATTGTCAAGAGCTCGTTCTTTGGAGGGTGTTTTTATTGAATCTATAAATTTTAATAAAATTACTTCAAATCAAAGTGCAGTTGAATTTTACGAGAGTTTTAGATGAACTTTTACAATAATTTATCTAGTAACGCTCAAGGAATTTTTTTGCTATTCTATCTTGTTTATTCGCTTCAATATTGATCGCCTTAGTTCGTCATTTATCAGCAGATTTCCATATATTTTTTATTGTGATGGTAAGAAATTTTTTTGGATTGTTTTTCTTTTTGCCGCAGATTTTTAGAGATCATAAAGCTATTTTTAGAACCACAAAATTAAAACTTCATATATTTCGAGGTGTTAATGGTTTGGTTTCAATGATGATATGGTTTCACGTTGTAGCAGTATTGCCACTTTCAGAAGCTGTTTCTATTAGTTTTGTAATTCCAATTTTAACAACTTTAGTTGCAATGAAAGTTTTAAAAGAAAAAGTTCATGCAAAAAGTTGGGCAGCTTGTTTGATTGGTTTTATTGGCATTTTGATTATTTTGCGTCCGGGTTTTAAAGAATTTAATAATGCTTATTTTTATTCTTTTGCTTCAATAATTTTATGGGTTGCCTCAAATATAGTGATTAAAGTTATGACTAAAACTGAGAAGCCGCAAACTATTGTGGCGTACATGTCTCTGATAATGCTGATTTGTTCAATTCCATTTGCTTTACCTTATGTTAAACCAATAAGCTTGAATGATTTAATTTGGTTTGCAGCTTTAGGATTGGTTTCAAATATTTTGCATATTTTTATTTCAAATGCTTACTCTAAAGCTGATCTTTCTTATGTTCAGCCATTTGATTTTACTAGATTAATTTTTACCGCCATTATTTCTTATTTCGCTTTTGGAGAAATTATTGATTTTTGGGTAGTTTTAGGGTCTTTGGTTATTCTTGTTGGCGTTATTCTGACAATTCCAAAAAAAATAATATCTAAAAAAAATAGTTGCTATATGCGCGTAAATACAGATAATTAAGCACATATAACAAATACAATTTTGATTTTTGCCTTATAGATTGCTAAGCAAACTTAGTTTTGTCAGCAATATTATATTTGGCATATTTGTCTTAAAATATTTTTTGTACATGTTACATTATTTTCAGCAATCAATTGAAAAACTAAAAAGCGAAAATCGTTATCGTGACTTCCTGGATATTTCTCGTTTATGTGGTAAGTTTCCTAGTGCCATTAACAATAGAAATGGCAAAGAAATTGTTGTGTGGTGTTCAAACGATTATTTGGGAATGGGACAAAGTAAATATGCGATTGAAAGCGCTGTAAAAGCTCTAAATGAATATGGCGTTGGGGCAGGTGGCACAAGAAATATTTCAGGCAATAACCATGAAGTTGTTAAATTAGAGCAAGAATTGGCAAAACTTCATGATAAAGAAGCGGCATTGACTTTTGTTTCTGGTTATACGGCTAATGATGCTACGATTCAAACTTTGGCAAAAATAATTCCTAATTTAGTTGTTTTTTCCGATTCCAAAAATCATGCCTCAATCATTACTGGCATTAGAAATAGCAAATTAGAAAAGCATGTCTTTGCTCATAATGATGTAGAAAATTTAGAAGATCTTTTAAGTAAATATCCAAAAGAACAACCTAAAATTATCATATTTGAGTCAGTATATTCAATGGATGGTGATTTTGGAAAAATAGCTGAGATTGTTGATTTGGCAAAAAAATATAACGCTCTTACCTACATTGACGAAGTACATGGTGTTGGAATCTATGGAAATAGAGGAGGTGGTTTAACACAAGAATTGGGTTTTGCTGATAAAATTGATATTATTCAAGCAACTTTTGCTAAGTCTTTCGGAACAATTGGTGGATATATTGTTGCGAAAGCGGAAATTATTGATGCAATTAGAGGTAATGCTTCTGGCTTTATATTCTCAACTGCTTTGCCTCCTGTTATTGCTGCTGCAACCTTGTCAAATGTGCGTCATTTGCAAAATAGTCAAATTGAACGCCAAAAAATGCGCCAAAATGTAAAAAAGTTGAAAGAAGAATTAAAAAAAATAAATGCTGATATTGTTCCAAATAACTCGCATATTGTTTCGGTCAGAATTGGTGATGCAGCAAAGGCTAAGAAAATTTCAGAAAGGCTTTTAAATGAATTTGATATTTATGTTCAGCATATAAACTATCCAACTGTTGCTAAAGGAGATGAGCGTCTTCGTATCACAATAACACCTCTTCATACCGATGAAATGATTCAAAATTTAATTGAAGCTCTGAAAATTACTTTATAGAACTTTTGTGCCAGAATTAGCGTCTCGCAAATCAACCTTAGAAGCCCATCTAAATTTCTTTAATTTTTTCAAATTATTTTTTGTTATTAAAGCCTATTGAAGTTAGATATTTTAAATATCTGAAGCTTGTTTGTTTTTTTGGAATTGGTCTGATTTTAACGAGAATTTAGTAAGAAATATCATTTGAGCAAAACTAAATTGAGATGCTCTGTAGTGCGGTTGGATGAGGCTGAGTCCGATTACAAGGGTTATGGAATTTACAAGATCTTTCTT
>VHBV01000011.1 GCA_016882165.1 Candidatus Pelagibacterales bacterium | reverse complement strand
GACAAAAATACTTTAAAACTTCTCTAAATTTCTTCTCAGAAATTCGGGAACGATTATAATATTTATTTTTTCTAGTAATCATAAGCCTTGAATGATAGTTAAAATTATTTTAACTAGTCAAGATCCCAAACTTTTCTATTTTCACTCTTAATTTCCAAATTTATTTATCATTTTCCTTCACCGCAATTGCGAGAAATTTATAAATATTTACGTTCTTTCCCCAAAAATTGCAGTGCCAATTCTTATGTAATTTGCATCTAACGCAATCGCCTCTTCAAAATCAGCAGTCATGCCCATTGAAAGGTTTTTAAGGTTATTCTTTTTAGCAATTTTATTGAGCAAAGCAAAATAAGGAGAAGCCCGTTCTTCTGGATTTGGAATGCACATCAAACCCACTATATTTAAACCACATTCATTCTTTGCAAAATACATAAAATCAGAAACTTCATTTGGTAAAATTCCACCTTTTTGAGGCTCTTCGCTAATATTAACTTGAACAAAAATTTCAGGGTTTTTTTGCTGCTTTTTAATTTCTTTTTTTAGCTCAAGCGCAAGTTTTTGACTATCAAGAGAATGAATAAAATCAAATAACTCAACTGCATCAGAAGCTTTATTACTTTGTAAATTTCCAATAAAATGCAGTTTAATTTGGGGATTTTCTTTTTTAATTTCTAACCATTTTTCTTGAGCTTCTTTAATGTAATTTTCGCCAAAATTTGTTACACCAAATTTAATTGCTTGATAAATTTTGTCAGTCGACTGCTTCTTAGAAACTGCAATTAAATTAACATCTGATTTATTTTTAGAATAAATCTTGCAAGCTTGATTAATACGCTGATTAATTAAAAATAAATTACGCTCAATTTGATTAATATTTTCGTTGTTCATGAATAAGAAAGTTTTATCTGAAATAAGGAAATTTGACTTAAAAAGTACCAAAAAAGATTTGCCTAGAAGTTTTTTCTTTCTTGATAAAAAAAAGATTCTCACTGCAAATTGTAATTTGGAAAATGTTATAAAACAATTACCAAATGATTGTGCTGTAATAGTTCGTCAATATGACATGGAAAAACAAGAAAGAGAAAAATTTGCTAAATCAATTATCAAAATTGCCAGGCCTTTAGGAATAAAAATATTAATTGGAAAAGATTTTTATTTAGCAAAAAAAGTAAAGGCTGATGGTGTTCATTTTTCAGATTTTGACATTCTTCCTTTTAATTTTTTAAGAGAAAAAAGATACTTAAAGAAATTTATTTTTAGCTTTTCTTGTCATAGTTTAAAATCTTTTCTGAAATCACAAATTTTTCAACCAGATGTAGTTTTTATTTCACCAATTTTTCCAACCACAAGCCATATTAACGCAAAAACTTTGGGAATAAAAAATTTAGCAAAAATTACTTTAAAAACTAAAAGCGGAACCTATTGTAAAACATCTATTTGCCCTTTGGGAGGAATTGATAAAGATAATATCATATCAATCAGAAAACTTAAAAAAATATCCGGCTTTGGTGCCATAAGTTTATTTTTAGAAAATTAATTGATTTTAAAAGATTTATGAAAATTACCCCTGTTATTTTATCTGGTGGCTCTGGAACAAGATTATGGCCACTTTCTCGCAGTTTAAACCCAAAACAGTTTCTTGATTTCCTCGGTAAGAATTCTTTGTTCCAAAAAGCTGCTTTAAGAGTAAGAAACGATCTTAATTTTAATAATCCAATAATTGTTTGTAATAACGAGCATCGTTTTATTACCGCCGAAGAATTACAAAATGTCGGTATAAAACCAAAATCAATAATTCTTGAACCAGTTGGACGCAATACTGCTCCGGCCGTTGCAATTGCAGCTCTAAATGTTGACTTGGGAGATGAAGATATAATTTTGGTTATGCCTTCGGATCATATAATTCTTGAAGAAGAAAAATTTATTAACCACGTACAAAAAGCAATTAAAGCTGCCACAGAAGGTTATTTAGTAACTTTTGGCATTATACCAGATAGAGCAGAAACCGGTTATGGCTATATCAAACAAGGAAAGAAAATTGGATTAGATGAAGCTTTAACAGTAGATAAATTCATTGAAAAACCACAAAAAGAAACAGCTACAAAATTTTTACAAGATGGAGGCTATTTATGGAATAGTGGAATTTTTATGTTTAAAGCCTCAACATATCTTGAAATTCTACAAGAACTGCAACCAGAAATTTTTGAATATTGCATGAATTCTTATGAAAATTCTGCTAAAGACTTAGATTTTGTTAGGCTTGAGAAGGACAATTTTGAAAGATGTCCTAACATTTCAATTGATTATGCAGTAATGGAAAAAGCTAAGAAAGTAGCTGTTGTTCCAATAGAAGTTGGTTGGTCTGACGTTGGAAATTGGCAAGCAATCTCAGATATTTCTGAAAAAAATGCTGAAGGAAATAGCTTAATTGGCGATGTAATTTCTTTGAAAACAAAAAATTCTTATATTAACTCAAGAAATGGTTTAGTTGCAACGATAGGAGTTGAAGACTTGATTGTAATAACTCTAAAAGATGCAACATTAATTGCTCATAAAAACAATGCTCAGGATGTAAAAGATGTTGTGGATATATTAAAAAATAATAAACGTGAAGAGTGCAATTCTAGCCCAAAAACACTGCGCCCCTGGGGTAGTTTTGAAACTATCGATTTAGGAGATCGATTCAAGGTAAAAAGAATTACCGTAAAATCTGGGGCTTCTTTATCGTTACAAATGCACCATCACAGAGCTGAACATTGGGTTGTTGTAAGAGGTGAGGCTGTTGTAACTTGTGATGACAAAGAATTTGTTTTAAATGAAGATCAGTCAACTTATATTCCAATTGGCAAAAAACATCGTCTTGAAAATAGAGGTAATTCTGTTCTAGAAATAATTGAAGTTCAGACTGGAAGCTATTTAGGAGAAGATGATATTGTTAGATTTAGCGATATTTACGGAAGATAATTAGCTAAATACCAAACCATTATCAATCCTTTATAAACTCTAATGCCAATATTTTTTACAATTATCACTTATGAAATTTTGCTTAACTTTCGCAATTTAGGTAAAATTTTAGCAAACTTTTTATTCTTCATCATTTCTTTTTCTTTATGCTTTTTAATAGCTCAGAATAATGAAACAAATAACAATTTTTACCATTTAAGCTTAATTTGGATATCTCTGATTTTTTGCCTAGTTTTCTCATCTGTTGAGTTTCTGAAAAAAGATTTTGATGATGGATCAATTGAACAATTAATAATTTCTTTGGAAAATTTTGAAGTATTTATTCTGGCAAAAATGTTAGGAAACTGGATTTCTTCTGCCCTACCAATCATTGTTATTACACCTTTATTAGGAAAAATAATTAATTTAAATCAAACTGAAATAAATCAATTTTTAATATTAATAATTTTAGCTAGTTTAATAGTAAATTTTATCTGTACTTTTTGTGGAAGCCTTTCTGTCTTAGGAAACTCGGCACCAATGATTGCTGTAATTGCAATGCCTCTTATTATTCCTATTTTGCTAATTGCTTTTAGTGGAAATTTAAATTCATCTGAAAACTTTCAAAGCAGTTTGAGAATTTTAATTGGACTTGTCGTTTTTATTGGATCGATAAGCGTTTTTGCTACATCAAAAATTGTTAAGATTGCTGCGGAATAAAAAAAATTTAAGCCCTATTTATAATAAGGCTTAAATTTCTTGGATTTTTGTCTCAAAAATAAAACTTAAGAATTACTAGTAAAATCCATCACAACTTGACCAATTCCAACAGCTTCACCTTCGTTGAATTTGATCTTGCCAATTTTTACATCATGATCAGACCTAATTGAGTTTTCCATCTTCATTGCTTCAATTACGACTAACTCTTGTCCAGCTTTAACCTCGTCACCTTCTTTAACTTTAAAACGAACAATTTTTCCAGTAATTGGGGAAGTTAAATTAACCGGCTTAGCATTTTTCTGAATTTTAGGCATAAACTTAGAAAGCTCAGCATTTCTTGGTGACATAACCGAAACAAAAACGTCTGAACCAGAATATTGCAGTAAATAGTTACCAGTACGATTATTTTCACGAATTTTCACACCAACACTATTACCATTTACAATACCACGGAAAAGTTTTTCACCATTTGTCCAAGAAGTTTCAACAACAATTTCATCGTTATCACAAACAATTTTAATGCCATTTTCGTATTTTTCCAATAGATCAACTAGGTAAGATTTTTCATCTAAAACCACTACCCAACGATCAGAAATCTGTTTTTCTCTGTGATATAATTGACCAGAAATTTTAGCATTTCTTTCAAAATTGCGTAAGAAAATATACATTGAAGTTGCAAGTAAAACCTCTTGAGCTGCTGAGTCAACTTCATTACCTGAAAATCCAGCTGGAAACTCTTCTTTAATGAAAGCAGTTGAGATGTTTCCTTGAATAAATTTTTCGTTTCTCATAATCGTTTCAAGGAAACTGATGTTGTGAGAAACGCCACCAATTGCGAAACCCCCTAAAGCACCGCGCATATTTTCAATTGCTTCTAGTCTATTTTGGCCATAAGAACAAAGTTTAGCAATCATAGCATCATAGAACATACTAACTTCACCACCTTCATAAACTCCTGAATCAACACGAACATTATCGCTTTCTTGCGGCTCAATATAAAGATTAATACGACCAGATGAAGGCAAGAAACCACGTGAAGGATCTTCAGCATAAATACGAGATTCCATTGCCCAACCATTTAATTTGATATCTTCTTGCTTAAATGGCAATTTTTCATCAAGAGCAATTTTTATCATCAATTCAACAAGATCCAAACCAGTAATAAGTTCAGTTACCGGATGCTCAACTTGCAGACGTGTATTCATTTCTAAGAAGTAGAAATTTTTGTTTTTGTCAACGATATATTCAATTGTTCCTGCAGAAAAATATCCTACTTTTTTTGCCAAAGCTTTTGATTGCTCGTACATTTTTTGACGAGTTACTTCATCAATGAAAGAGCTTGGAGCTTCTTCAATAACTTTCTGGTTATTTCTTTGAATTGAACATTCTCTTTCACCTAAACATACAATATTTCCATGCTTATCAGCAAGAACTTGAATCTCAATATGCCTTGGATTTTCAATAAATTTTTCAATAAAAATTCTGTCATCTGAGAAACTGTTTCTTGCTTCGTTAGATGCTGATGTGAAAGCATCATCCATTTCTTCTTTCTTCCAAACAATTCTCATACCTTTACCACCGCCACCAGCAGAAGCTTTAACCATTACTGGAAATCCAATTTTCTCAGCAATTTCAGCAGCTTCTTTTGAGTCTTTTATAATACCCATATGACCTGGAACTGTACTTACTCCGGCTTCAATCGCTAGTTTCTTTGACTCAATTTTATCACCCATCATTTCAATTGAGTGAACAGAAGGACCAACAAAAATTACACCATTTTTTTCTAAAGCATTTGCAAAAGCTCGATTCTCTGATAAAAATCCATAACCTGGATGAACTAAGTTGGCTCCAGTTTTTTTGATGGCAGCTAAAATTTTATCAACGTTTAAATAACTTTGCGAAGAAGGAGAGGGACCAATATTAACTGCTTCGTCCGCCATTTGAACAAAAAGGGAATTTGTGTCCGCGTCTGAATAGACAGCAACAGTTTTAATTCCAAGCTTGCGACAGGTTTTTATAATACGACAAGCAATTTCACCACGGTTGGCAATCAGTAATTTATATGATTTTTGCATTGGAAAAGATTAATTGTTTTACTGGAAATTTTTCTAAGAATTATTTATGATTTTTATCAAAACGAAGAATCTTCATAATAATTTAAGCATATAAAAAATCAAACTAAATCATGCAAAAAGCTTTTTATTATATAAATTTAGCGCGACTAAATCGTCCAACTGGAATTTACTTATTGTTTTTACCATGTCTTTTTGGGATTTTTTTATCTTTAAAAAAAACAGATTTTACTCTGGCAAAGTCTTTATATTTTATTTTTATATTTGCCTTGGGATCAATATTTATGAGAAGTGCAGGTTGTATAATAAATGATTTTTTTGATCGCAAATTTGATATATTAGTACAGAGAACAAAGAATAGACCACTGGCGTCAGAAAAAATAACACAAAAAGAAGCTTTGCTTTTCCTTATTTTACTTTTACTGGTAAGTTTCTTACTAATTTTGCAATTCAATAAATATACTATTTTATCAGGATTTTTTGCTCTTATTTTAGTTGTAACTTATCCATTAATGAAACGTATAACCTACTATCCTCAAATTTTTTTAGGGCTAACCTTTAATTTTGGAATTATAATTTCTAGCTTAGCAATATTGGAAAAAATAACTTTTGAATGTTTTTTGCTTTACTTATCAGCAATAATTTGGACATTAATTTACGACACAATATACGCTTATCAAGATATTGAAGATGATTTAAAAGTTGGTATAAAATCAACAGCAATAAAATTTGGTAACCAACCACAAGCAATTTTAATCGCATTAACAATTGCTATGTTTTCTCTTCTAATTTATATGGGTATATCAAAAATGTTTAGTATTTGGTTTTTTGCATTAATTGCCGCGGCTTTTATAATTTTATTTACAAAAAGTATAACTTGTGATTTCAAAAACCCTAAAGATTGTTTAAAAGTTTTTAAGGATAATGTTTTTATTGGATCTTTAATTTCATTGGCAATTCTTTTAGGATAAAATTTATTTTATGAAAATTGGTTTATTTGGAGGCAGTTTTAATCCTCCACACCAAGGGCATTTACATATCAGTAAATTAGCAATAAAAAAATTAAAACTTGATCAAATTTGGTGGATTCCAACAGCTCATAATCCTTTCAAAGATAAGACAATTTATGAAAACTATGATGAGAGATGCAAAAGATGCAGTATTTTAATTCAAAGAAATCCAAAAATACATCTCAAAAAAATAGATGAAATATATACTAAAAAACTAGTAAACAATTTGCAGAATAAATACAAAAATTATCAATTTGTTTGGATCATGGGTGCTGATAATTTTGAAAGATTTCATCAATGGGATTATTTTAAAAATTTGATTAAGATTATTCCATTTGCAATTTTTAGTAGAGAACAGCATTTATTAAAAATTAGAAAAACCAAATCTTTTTCTATCTATCAATCTTTAAAGAAAAATAAAAATTCTCTACCACAATTTTTAATTTTCAGAACCAAAAATTTGAATATTTCTTCAACAGAAATTAGAAAAAATACAAAAAATAGAAATTAGAATTTAATATGTTTGATTATATAATTGATACACATTGTCATCTTGACTTAATAGAGAAGCAGGGACTATCAATTGAGGAAGTTATTACAAATTCTTTAAATAATAAGGTTAATATTTTACAAAACATTTGTACTCGACTAACTAAAATTGAAGAAATTCTAACTTATACAAGATTGCATGATTTTATTTATGCGTCTGCTGGAATTCATCCGTGCAATGTTGCTGAAGAACCAATTTTTACTGCTGAACAGATTATTCAAATTTGCAACTCTAATGATAAAATCATTGGAATTGGCGAAACTGGTTTGGATTATTATCACGATAAATCTACAATTTCTATTCAAAAAACTAGCTTTCTAGAGCATATAGAAGCTTCAAGAAAAACCAAAATTCCTTTGATTATTCATAGTCGTGATGCTGATTATGACATGATGGAAATTTTATCTAACGAACAAAAAAAGGGAGAATTTCCAGCCCTTTTACATTGTTTCTCTTCTTCAGAAGATTTAGCAAAGAAAGCAATTGATCTTGGAATTTATATTTCAGTTTCAGGAATTGTAACTTTTAAAAATGCCGTACAACTTCAAGAAATTATAAAAAAGTTACCATTAGAATTTTTACTTGTTGAAACAGATTCTCCTTATTTAGCTCCAACTCCTTACAGAGGAAAAACAAATCAACCTGCTTTTACAAAACATGTTGTCGAATTTATAGCCGAATTAAAAAATCTAAAACTAGAAGAAGTAGTTCATCAAACCTCAGAGAATTTCTTTACTATTTTTAAAAAAGCAAAGAAATTATGAAAAAAGATTTTATAGCCGAAGCATTAAAACAAGCAAAAATTGCTTTTGAGAAAGATGAAGTTCCAGTAGGTGCAATTATTGTTGAGGATGGAAAAATTATTGCTCTGGCTCATAATCATAATCTTACCTTAAAAGATCCCACGGCTCACGCTGAGATAGTAGCGCTAAGAATTGCCTCTGAAAAAAAGCAAACTTCTAGATTAGACAATTGTGATCTTTATGTAACTCTAGAACCATGTACAATGTGTGCAGCTGCAATTTCTCTAGCAAGAATTAGAAGAGTTTACTATTGTATTAATGATGAAAAATTTGGTGCCATTGAGAATGGGGTTAGATTCTTTAATAATAAATCATGCCATCATAAACCAGAAATTTATTCTGGTTTTTCAGAAAAAGAAGCAAAAGAATTGATGACAAGTTTTTTTAAGAACAAAAGATAATTTTTGTTTCACGTGAAACAATTCAGAAAAAATACACTATCGATAGATTAAACTCCGCACTAATTAAAGTCAGAAACTTAACTAGAAAATAGGTTTTAATTTTTAATATTTTATATATATCAAAATTATAACTAGCAGTTAAGTAAGCAATTGAACTACTTTTTTAACTCTTTGATCAAGAGTTACTTCTTAAATTATAAGCCCCCTCTTCAATATTCACAGGAACAAAAACCCATTGATACTAAATATAGATAGCAAATCATTATTCTATTACTGACAATAAACTATCAATATCTTCTATATAAATTATCTTAATAATGTTTCACATGAAACATTATTAAATCAAAAAGTTACAATTTTTATTATTTTATAAAAAAATACTAAATGTTTCACATGAAACATTTGACAAAATTATTGGTTTAAATAAATTTAATATTTGCAATTATTTGAGAATTATTAATAAAACTTTCATATCTATGAGTCATCGTAAAAAAGCAAAAGTTTTTTCTATTGTAAATCAGAAAGGTGGAGTTGGAAAGACCACAACAGCAGTAAATCTTGCAACAGCTTTTGCGGCAATCAAAAGAAAAGTTTTGCTTGTTGATTTAGATCCTCAGGGAAATAGCAGTACTGGTTTTGGAATTCCACAATCACAAAGACAAAAAACTAGTTACGAGATTTTAATTAATGAGTGTGACTGTAAAGGTGCAATTATTCCAACCAATATTCCGAATCTACATATTATCACCTCAACTGTTGATTTGTCAGCAGGAGAGGTTGAGTTAGTTAATATAAAACAAAGAGAATTTATATTAAAAAATGCTCTTGCTCAAGTAATTCACGATTATGACTACATATTGATTGATTGTCCACCTTCTCTTGGTCTTCTTACTATTAATGCTTTAACAACTTCTGACTCAGTATTAATTCCTATGCAGTGCGAGTTTTTTGCCTTGGAAGGATTAAGTCACTTACTAACAAGCCTTGATTTAGTAAAAGAAAATTTAAACCATCACCTAAAAATTAGCGGTATTGTTTTAACAATGCATGATCGTCGCAATAAACTTACTGAACAAGTTGAAATTGATGTAAGAAATTTCTTAAAAGATAAAGTTTTCAAAAATTCAATTCCACGTAACGTAAAAATGTCAGAAGCTCCTTCTCATGGAATTCCTGGAATAATATATGATGCAAAATGCAGTGGATCAATTGCTTACATGAAGTTAGCAAAAGAAATTTTAGAAAGAGAGGAAAAAAAATAAAATTAAGTAACTTACTATCTTAACAAGTACTGTTATCTAAGCCTCAGCGAGGGATGACACTTGTTATTACGGTATAATTACCAAAAATAAATCACCCGTCATTTAATAAAATCAAATGACACACTCTTTTACAAAGAGGGCTCTATTCTTATCATCTCTTACAATTGCTTTAGCAATTAAAACTTCTTACTTAGAAAAATTAAATTTAAGTAAAAAGGAGGTGGCGCGAAGCGCCGGAGAATTCAAAAAATGCTAAATTAAACTAATAATAATATAATATATGCAACAAGATAAAAAATTAGGACGAGGATTATCAGCTTTACTTGGTGACAGCAAATTAAAAAAAGACACTTTACCAGAAAATCAAGAAGAAAGAAGCTTTGTTGAATCAATTTCTCTTGGCAAAATTATTGCCGGAATTTATCAACCTAGAAAAACATTTAACCAAGAAGAGCTCGAAGAGTTATCGAATTCAATTAAAGAAAATGGATTAATTCAACCAATTGTTGTAAGAAAATCAGATGATGAAAATCATTACGAAATTATTGCCGGTGAGCGTAGATTTCGTGCTGCTAAACTTGCAGGATTAACCAAAATTTCGGCAATTGTTAAAAAAATTAATAACCACGAAGCTCTTGAGTTAGCAATTATTGAAAATGTCCAAAGAAGCGACTTATCATTAATTGAAGAGGCTTTAGGATATAAACAATTAATTGAAGAATTTTCATATACTCAAGATCAAGTTGCAAAAAGAGTTGGCAAAAGTAGAAGTCACGTAACAAACCTTTTAAGATTATTAACACTACCACAAATTGTTAGAGAACTTTTAGATAAAAAGTTGATTTCAATGGGTCATGCACGAGCATTGATAAATTCAAAAGATCCTGAAAAATTGGCTCAGCAAGTTATTAACGATTCTTTAAACGTAAGAGACGTAGAAAACTTAGTAAGAGATGAAAAAATTGAAAAAGCTAATGAGAATTTAAATTTAAATATTGCTACAGTAAAAACTGAACAAAAAACTAAATTTGTTAACAGCAAATTTGTGAATGATTTAGAAAATGAATTATCAGCATTGCTTAAGATGGAAACAAAAATTTTTTATAACTCTTTTAAAAATAATGGTAAGATTACTATTAAATTTTCTGAAATTGAAGAATTACAACAATTAATTACAACTATTAAAAATAATTAAATTAGATAACTCCATACTAATAAATACTGTCATCATGAGACTTGTTGTTATTAAAATCGATTGTCAAGAACAATTAGTTTCAATAAAACTGCATTTTCATACATACCAAACTATTAAAAAAAATGAAACCAATCGCTCATAACTATTTATCTGAAATTGAAAATTACAAACCGGGTAAGGCTAAAATTAGCAATGCAAAAAATAAAATTATAAAATTATCTTCAAATGAAAATGCTCTTGGTGCAAGTAAAGAGGCTATTGAAGCTTATAGAAACTGTGCTTTAGAAATTGCTCGTTATCCAGATGGATCTTGTGCAAACCTAAGAGAAGGAATTGCCAATAAGAACAATATTAGTGCTGACAGAATTGTTTGTGGCGCTGGATCCGATGAGATATTGGCACTTCTAACTGCAGCTTTTGCTGGTCATGATGATGAAATAATTTACAGCGAACATGGTTTTTTAATGTATCCAATTTCTGCAAAAAGAGTTGGAGCAAAAGCAATAAAAGTTAAAGAAAAAAACCTAAAGACTGACATTGATGCAATTTTAGCAGCAATTACCACAAAAACTAAAATTATTTTTATTGCCAATCCAAATAATCCTACTGGATCTTATTTAAATAAATCTGAAGTAGAAAAACTAATTTCTCAAACTCCAAAAAACATTTTAATTGTTCTTGATCATGCTTATGAAGAATTTGTTATAGAAAAAGATTATCCAAATGCTATCGAGTTAGTTAATCAATATTCAAACGTCGTCACTACTAGAACATTTTCGAAAATTTATGGACTGGCATCATTAAGAATTGGCTGGTGCTATTCTTCAGAAGAAATTGCAAATATTTTGAATAAAGTTCGTGGTCCTTTTAACGTAAGTGAGGCAGCACAAAAAGCAGCTTTAGCAAGTTTAACGGATGAAGAATTTTTTGCAAAGTCAGTTAATCATAATAAAAAATGGCTAGATATCTTCTTTGAAGAATTGACAAAAATCAAAACTGTCAAAGCTTATCCATCAATTGCCAACTTTATTTTAGTTGATTTTGGATCAATTGAGAATTGTCACAATGCGAATAATAAATTGCTAGAAAATTCAATTATTGTACGTGAAATGCAAGCTTACGGATTACCAACTTGCCTTAGAATTACAATAGGAACTGAAGAAGAAAATTTAGAAGTTCTAAAAGTTTTAAAAAATCTAGCCTAAATAATTAATAAATATGGATCTAAGCTCATCAGACTGGCAACATTTTATTTATTCTCTATTAATTTTATTAGTTTTAGTTGGAAACTTAGGTTCACGCAAATTACCTTTTTCCAAAACTTTAAAATATTTAGGAATTTGGTCTTTAATAGCTTTAATCATAATTTCGCTTTATAGTTATCGCTATGAATTTTCAGATTTTAAGAACCGTCTTTTTGCTGAAATCAATCCTTCAAAAGCTAGAGTTAACAAAGAAAATCAGTTGGTAGTAAAATTGTCAGATGACGGCCACTTTTACATTAATGTTTTAATTAATAGTCAACAAGTAAGATTCATGGTTGATACTGGCGCAAGCGATATTGTTTTAAACATCAATGATGCCAAAAAAGTTGGACTGAATATTAATAACTTAACCTTTAACAAAAGATATCAAACAGCTAATGGAAGTTCTTTTGGTGCCAGCGTGGTCCTAGAAAAATTTGTTATTGGAAATATAGAATTATCAAATATTAACGCATCCGTTAATAATGCGGATATGGGAACTTCTCTTTTAGGAATGAGTTTTTTGCGTAATTGCAAAAAATATGAATTTTATCGTGATAGCTTAATTCTTACCTTCTAAAGCCAAGTAGTTTATTATTATAAATACAAATTAAACTATCTGCTAATCTTAAAGTAAATTGTCTTCCCACAACAGGAACCACAACAAATCCATCACGAATTATATAGTTTAAAGGTTGTTCACCTCCATTCAAGTCAGCCAAATTTATTGAAGGCACAATTAAATTATCATTGGCAAATTGAAAAAATGTTTCTTTGCCATCGTCATAAACTTTAATTGGCATTATATTATCTGAAGTTCCTGCCAAACTGAAATCAAAATTCAAATCTGAATTATCCGGATTTCTACTAATTTGTGGCGGTAATTTTTCGTCAACTCTTGAAGGAGGAACTGGGGTTTTAATAACAGACATTTGCTCTGGCTTTTTAGCTGGATTAGGCGCTGTTAGACGCTGAGGAATTGGTAAAGGTTGACCAATTTGTGGATAGAAAAATCTTACCGTATAAACTAACTCTTCATCTGCTTTCCCTTCATATTCGCCAGATCTTATATCAAAGTGGTAAGTTCTTTTATTGGTGATAATAGTCATATTAGTATGAGCTGCAATCTCAAGAGGTCGCACAAAAAGCCTTTTGCCAGCCGGAGTTAGTCTCCAAGCGAAAGCTTCGCCAATTGAAATCATTTCAATTTCTTCATCTTCAGAAAATTCAATAAATGACTGGTAACCGTAATAAAATTTTAGTTCATAAACTTCATTGGCATTATACACCAAAGTTCTAATTCTTGAGTCTGTAGTAACAGGAACTTGTTGGCAAAATGATTCAGAGCAAATAAATAAGCAGCAAATTGAAGCAAGCAAAAACGCTTTACAAGTTTTTGATAAATAATTTTGTATTTTGGTAATAAGTTTTTTTATCACTAAATTTTATCTTTTTTATAAATCAAAATCGCTTACAACTAAAAAGCAACCGATGAAAGATTAATTTCACAGAAATTATGCCTAATTGTAAAAAAAGACCACAAATTGCAAAAACTAATAGTCAAACTTCTCTTCTGCTATTAGGTACTGACTAACTTGAAAACCAAGCGGGTTAATCAATCTTTCTTCTATAGTTAAGTTCACATCAGTAAAGTAAAATGTCATCGTGATGACTTCATTTACCTGTTCAACCTTTGAAGCTGAATAATTTATTTGTTTTAATAAACGAATTTGAGCAGTGTTATTATCTGGAAATTGAATCGATTTTATTCTAACGTCAATTGCAGCGTCAACGCCAAGAGCCCTTGGATTTATACGACCACGAAACTCAGAATATATTCCTGGAGTGGAAAATAGTCTGATTTTTTCAGCATCTTCCTTGTAAGTTTTAGGGTTATATCCACTAGCAGCATGAATAAACTGATTTATGAAATATTGTCTTACAACCTGATTTCCAGTAAAGCTTTGTGCTGTTAGTTGATCAACTACGGTTGCAATTCCTGTTTTTTCTTCAACTTCAATAACATAAGGTTCAAGAGACTTTGAAGCCATAACGTGTTTTACAAAAAACACGGCAACAGCAACTGACATCATTGAAACTAAAGTAAAAATAAAAAGAATATTACGCTGAACAACAACAATTTGGTAGCGATTTGAATACCAACTTTTTACTTTTAACTCGTTTTTTTTGTTTGAATTTTTTGCTAAAGGCATGAAAAATGTTAGCTTAAACTTTAATAAATTAGCACTTCTAACTTAAGTCTAAATTTGAATTAAAAAATTAAAAATATCAATTGTGAAGGTAAACATCTTGATTAATAATATCAAGATGTTTTAATCCGCCTCCTTCTTGCCTTGACGCACTTTTTATAACTAAAGACAATGCTTTTTAACGATCAAGAAAAAATTCCTCTATCAAAAAAATTGGAACAACTCAACTGGTTGCTGATTTTAATGATAGTTATTTTAGCATCAGTTGGATTTTTAATGCTTTACTCCGCTGGAGGTGGCAGTTTAAGACCATGGCTGATAAAACAACTATTGTTCTTTTCAGTATTTTTTGTGCTGATGATTGGAATTGCATTAACAAATATCAATATAATATTCAGAGCTTCTTATTTTCTCTACGCAATAGCCCTTATAATGGTTATAGTTGT
>VHBV01000010.1 GCA_016882165.1 Candidatus Pelagibacterales bacterium | reverse complement strand
GAAAGAATTATAGGTAACATTTTAATTTGGTGTTTAAGGTTTAAAAAAGTGTCATCATAATTGGGAGGTCATCTTTTAGAGACGAATTAAGGTTTGAACTATGCGTCAGTGGTTAATTTGTTATTTTTAATATCTTACAACACTGTCATCCTTCGTTTCACTCAGGATGACAGTTTGGTTGCGATTCAAGTAATAATTTGTTAGATAATTTTAAAACTCTAAACCCTCAAACTTGCACCGTAAAATTTTGCAACTGATTCAATAATTTTTGTGCTGATTGCATCAATTTCTTCAGAGGTGAAGGTTTTTTCAATTGGTTGCAATTTTACTCTTAGAGCAACTGATTTTTTGTCGGCTTCAATGTTTTTGCCGCTGAAAATGTCAAAAACAATAACTTCTTTGATTAGTTGTTTTTCGCAATTGGTGATGGTTTTTATTACATCGCCAATTTTTTGGTCTTTATTCATCAAAAAGGCAAAATCTCGTTCAACCATTTGTAAATCATTAACCACAAAAGCTTTTTTGGTGCTTGATTTTTGTTGATTTGGTAAATTATCAACAAAAATTTCGAAAGTGTTAACTCGGTTTTTAAGGTCGAATTTTTTGGCAATTTTTGGATTAATTTCACCAAAATAACCAATAATATTTTTACCCAATTTTAAAGCTGCAAAGCGGTGAGGGTGGTAATATTTCGGTGCGTTTTCCGTCTCAATTTGCAATGACTCAGCTTTTAATCCGAAAATTTCAACAACATCTAAGAAATCTTTTTTTACATCAAAAACATCAAAATCACGTTGATCTTGGTAAAAGTCTTGTTCTTTGTTTTTGCCGGCACGAATCCCAGCAATCACTGTTTTTTGTTGGTTGTTTTCTAAACCTTCAAAAACTTTACCAATTTCAAAAAGTGAAAGATTGTTGAAATTTCTTAAAGAATTTCTTTTGTAAGATTCTAAAAGACCAATTATCAAATTTGGTCTCATATGATTCAGCTCAATGCTTATTGGGTTTGCAAGCATTAGTTTGTCATTTTTTTCGCTAAAAATTTCAACTAAGTTAGAATCGCAAAATGACCAATTTATGGTTTCTGTCAAACCTTTAGAGCAAAGAGTTTTTCTGCTTTTATCTAAAAGATCTTCTTCGTTTTTGATTGTTGTTTTTGCTAGTGGTTGCGGATTAATTTTATCATAACCGAAAATTCTTATAACTTCCTCAACTAAATCTTCTGCTTGTGAAATATCACTACGATTACTTGGTGGTGTAACTAAATATTTAGAGTCAGTAATTTTTGTAGTTTCAAAATTTAGTGCCGCAAGAATTTTGAAAACTTCATCTTCTGCAATTTTAATTCCAATTAATTTACTAATTTTTGCAAAATCAAAATCAATTTTACTAATTGTAATTTCAGAACCAGAAATTGTTTTTATTTCACTTGCTTCACCGCCGCAAATTTCGAGAATAAGCTGAGTTGCAAGTTCAATCCCTGAAATGCAACTATTTGGATCGATACCTCTTTCAAATCGATAGCGTGCATCAGATAAAATGTTTAATTTACGTCCAGAATAAGCGATTATGGATGGTTGAAAGAAAGCTGATTCTAAAATGATTTCAGAAGTTTCAGGGCTGCATCCTGAATTATTTGAGCCAATAACGCCAGCAATTCCGAGCACTTTTTGTGAATCAGAAACAGTTAATATTTTATCGTCTAAAAGAAATTCGTCATTTTTTAATGAAGTGAACTTCTCACCATCTTTTGAAAAGCGAACTGAAATTTGGCCGTTAACTTTACTTGAATCATAAGCATGTAAAGGTCTGTTTAAAACAAACATCACATAGTTTGTAATATCAACAACAGAAGAAATAGAATTAACTCCAATTGAGTTCAATTTATCTTTTAGCCATTTTGGTGATTCAGAATTTTTGATATTTTTGATTTGACGGAATGCAGCAAAATTGCAGGCGTCAGAAGCTTCATTTTTAACTGAAAAATTTGCCGCAAATGTTGCTGAATTTTGTTTTATTTCTGGTGTTTTTAAAGTTCCAATACCTTTCGCAGCTAAGTCACATGCAATTCCATAAATTCCAAGGCAATCACCTCGGTTTGGAGTCACATTAATTTCTATTACAGCATCATTTAGATTAAATAGATCGGTTATTTTAGTACCAACTTCAACTTTTTCATCAACTTCAATAATACCATTATCTTCATTTCCAATTGCAAGTTCGCGCGCTGAGCAAAGCATTCCATTGCTTTCAACGCCCGCAATTTTAGCTTTTTTGATAACTAATTGATTAGAAGGAATGACAGATCCAATTGGTGCGTAAGCAACTTTCAATCCAGTTCTTGCATTTGGTGCACCACAAATAATTTGTAGCAGATCATTACTATCTTTAGTTTTAACCTTGCAAATTTTTAATTTATTAGAGTTTTCGTGAGGTGTAGATTCAATAATTTGAGCAACTGAAAAGAACTCCAAAGCTTTTGCTTTATTATCAACACTTTCAACTTCAAGTCCAATACTTGTTAGGCTTTCGCAAATTTCTTCAAGAGTTGAATTGGTTTCAAGATATCCTTTTAACCAAGATAGAGTAAATTTCATCGGAGTTATTTAATTATCTAGCAAAATTAATGAACAATTTTGCTAAAATTTTGTGTAGCTTGAGACAAAATTTGATCATTATCTTTTTTGCTCAATCCTTTAGAACTTTCAATTTCAACAGTGTGAATTGCAGCAGCAATAATTGCTTTTTTCACATCTCTAATTGCTTTTTCCTCTTCTAACTTAATTCTATCATAAGCAACAGAAGTTCTTTTAGAAACTTCATCATTAACACTTTTTTGAGCGTCAGATAAAAATCTTGCAGCTTCAATTTCAGCATCTTTGATCAATTTTTGTGATTGTGCTAGAGATTCATTGTAATATTTTTCAGCAGAAGCAAGAAGTCTTTCAGCTGCTTCTTTCATTTCTTTTGCTGTTAAAATTTCTTCAGCAATTGATTTTGATTTATTATCTAGAGATCGAGCAATTATAGGGAAAACCCACTTTACAATTGATCCAGCAACGATTAGAAATGCTATTCCCAACCAAAATTTTTCATCAAACATAGTTTTAGTTAAAAAGTTTTTCTTTAATAGTTTTTGTTAAATCTTGAATTACTGAATCACTTTTAGTTTTTGATTCAGAAACAAAATTTTTGATTTCTTCCTTTGATTTATTGGTTTTTTTCTCAATTTCTTCCTTTAATTCTTGCAATAATTTTTCTCTTGTTGCATTAGCAGATTTGGTTGCAGCATCAATCTTTTCCTGATAGTTTTTTGAAGATTCTTTAAGAATAGAATCAGTTTTTCTCTGTAATTCTTCTATTTGTTTTTCAAGTGAATTTCCCAAAGCAATATCGTTTGCAATTACTGCTTGTCTTTCTTTAATAATGTCGCGAATTCTTGGCAGTATTACGTTGCTTACAAAATAATAAAGAATCGCGAAACAGAATAGAAACCAAAAAATCTGTGAACTGTCTGCATCTATGGTAGTAGGATCAAATTGCGGCATCTTTTACCTAAATTTTAATTAAATTATTTTTCAGAAATAAAAATCTCTTGTCATTGCAAAAGATAAGTAAAGGTAATCAAAAAGTTGAATTCTTTTACAAATGCTTTTTGCAATGACATTTATTCTTATTATGAGAACAAGATCAAGAAAGCTAAAAGTACAGCGAAGATACCCATAGCTTCAGCAAGGCCAACTGCAATATAAATATACTTTTCAATTTTTGGAGCTGCAGAAGGGTTTCTTGCAATTGCATTAAAAAACGCTCCAAAGATGTTTCCAATTGCTATAGCTGCTGCAGCCATACCAATTGATAATAAACCTACGCCGATAAATTTTAAAGATACTAGAGCTGTTGTTGGTTCCATTTTAATTACCTAAAATTAGAGTTAAAATATTTTGAAAAAATTATAACAATTTTTTCAATTCTAAGAATTATTTTCTTTAGATTAAGAAAATAAATCCAATTTCATCTGCTTATTTCTTCCATTTATCCGGTCTTCTTTCGCTTTTTTTGGTGAAAAAGCTTTTGATCATTAATAAGCTAAGATCAAATTCTTTTTAATATTATTTTAAGAGTTTTCTAGTGAGCTTTTGTAACTTCCCCTAAATAAGCGCAAACTAAGATTGTGAAAATATAAGCTTGCAAAACTGCAACGAATAATTCGAATCCTGTCATTACTACGCTGAACAAAAGAGGGAATGTTCCAAATATAACTCCAAGAGAAATGATAAATCCAGCAACAACTTTTAAAAGTACGTGTCCAGCAACCATATTTGCGAAAAGACGAACAGAAAGAGTTATAGGTCTAATTAGAAATGAGAAAAATTCTATGACAAAAATTACAGGTGCCATCCAAACAGGAACTCCGCTTGGTAAAAACATATGAAAGAATCCACCAACTCCGTTGCGTGCAAAAGCAAAAATTGTGATTACAAGAAAAGCTAGCATTGAAATTGCTCCAGTGACAATAAATTGACTTGTAGCTGTGAAACCATAAGGAGTCATGCCCAAAAAGTTACACATCAAAATGAAAGTAAAGATACTGAATACAAAAGGAAAAAACTTATTTCCTTCATTTCCAATACCACTTTTGATCATATCTATAATAAAGTTATAGAGAGATTCGGCAATTACTTGCATTCTTGACGGAACTAAGGCTTTTTTATCAGTTGCAATAAGTAAAAATATTACTGAAATTGCAGTTGCTAAAAGCATATAGAATGCTGAGTTAGTAAGGCTTATGTCAAATGAACCGAATTGAATATCAAAAATTTTGTGTACTCTGAATTGTTCAAGGGGACCGTGTTTTTCATGAATATCTGCTGACATTTTAAAATTTGTTTGGATTTTTAACTCTTGCGTGAAATGCTTAAGTTTAATTAAAAATTGCTTATTTTGCAAAAATCATAGTTAAAAGAGCCGAGGCAAAATAGTTTTTACAGCAAAAAAGTCAAGTTTTATGAAAATTTTTTTTACAATATTTTTATCAATATTTTTTTTAGTTAACGACTGTTATTCTAAAGATTTACAAGAAAAGTTCCAGGATTGGAGCGTTTTTAAGACTAAAAAAAAAGATAAAACAATTTGTTATATTGCCTCAATTCCTATAAAAAAAGAAGGTAATTACACTAAAAGAGGAGATGCTTATTTTTTGGTTAATAACATTATAAATGATGCCGATGAAATTACGGTTTCCTCTGGATTTTTTTATCAAGAAGAATCAAATGTTGAAATTTCTTTTGGATCCAAAAAATTTTATCTTTTTCCTCACCTTACTTTGGCATGGGCTAATGATAAAAATGATGATATTGATATTATAAAACAAATGCAAAAATCTGAAGAAATGATTGTAAGTGGAATTGCAAAAAACGGAAAAGTTGTCAATGATACTTATTCTTTAATTGGTTTTGTACCAGCTTACTCTAAAATGAAAGAAATTTGCTCTGAAATAAAGGAATAAAATGAAAATTCTATTATTTATATTTTTAGGTTTTGTAACTGTTGTTGCCTTAATTTTTGTTATAAGATTTGTTTTTAATATTTTACTTGATCGTGCTTATTCAAAAATTCAAAATTTGAAAACAAGAACTAAAAAAATATATCAAAAAAAGAAATATATTAAGGAAGAAGAAGAGCTAAAAAGAGAGAAAATCGAGTTTCCAAAAGCTCATTCTGCTGCTAAAGCTGAACTTGCGTCTCAAAAGCAAAGTGGAACCTACGAAATTATGCACTCTCAGAATCACGAATGGAAAAAAAAAGAATTAAATGATATAAATATTGTAGACATAGTTCAGCCAGTTGGTTTCTGGACTTCAATGATTTTAGGACAAAAACTTACTTATCTTGTGCAGTCAGCTCAAATTCTCAACAAAAGAGGTGATAAAGGTTTCTGGGCAAGTATGATTGAAGCTAAAGAAAAAGCTGCTGGAAGACAGCATAGCAGAGGAAGATAGTTTGTTATTCTTTCGTCTCTTACGATCTTCGCAGTGACGAAAGAATAAATATTTATGTAAATGAAGCATGATAAAAAAACTAAATTAACCCTAGTTTTTTCATTTCTTTTTCAATTCTTGCTTTTGCTTCACTTGATGGTTCGCATAGAGGCAAACGAATTTCTGAAGAACATAGACCCATTAAAGATGCAGCATATTTAACTGGAATTGGATTGGTTTCACAAAACATTGCAGCGTGAAGAGATGTTAACTTATCTTGTATTTCAAGGGCTGATTTATAATCATTTTGAGCAGTAAATTTTTGTAAATCACTGACCATTTTTGGTGCAATATTTGAAGTGACGGAAATTACTCCATTTCCACCCATTGCATTAAAGCCAACTACGGTTGCATCTTCTCCTGATAAATAAGCAAATTCTTTTTTTACCAAAAGACGTAAAGAAGCAACTCTTGCAAGATCTCCTGTAGCATCTTTAATTCCAACAACGTTTTTTAGTTCAGAAATTTTTGCTAGGTTGTCATCAGAAATATTTATAACAGAACGTCCGGGGATGTTATATATGATAAGAGGAATTTCACATTCATTCAATGCCTTAAAATGTTGGTAAACGCCATTAGGAGTTGGCTTATTGTAATAAGGAGCAACAATCAAACAAGAATCAACACCAATTTTCTTAGCATGATTGGTCATCATAATAGCTTCTTCAGTGGAATTTGATCCGGTTCCTGCCATTATCTTAACTCTTTTATTTGCAACTTTAGTGCATATTTCAATTACCAAGTTATGTTCTTCGTGAGAGAGAGTTGGTGATTCACCAGTTGTGCCACAAGGAACTATACCATCGACTCCATTTTTTATTTGAAATTCAACTAAATTTTCTAAAGCTTTTTCATCAATTTTGCCATTTTTGAATGGAGTTATTAATGCGGTATAAGTTTGAGTTGTCATGTTAATATTTTAAATTGATTTTATTGATTGGAAAAATTATTTTGATCAATATTTGAGAAAAAATTATTTCAAGCGTCTTAAAATACAATCAACAAATAATACAAAAAATGGATTTTTTAAAGAATTGTTCAAGTGCTGATATGCTTACTTCGCAATATTTGCCTATATTGATGTTCCTTGCTGTGGCAATTGGATTATCTTGCGCCATCATAATTATACCTTTTATTTTAAACAAAAGAAGAGCTGATAGTGAAAAACTTTCACCTTATGAGTGTGGTTTTGAAGGTGAAGGAAGAGTAAGAAATGAGTTTGATGTTCAATTTTACCTGGTTGCAATTTTATTTATAATTTTCGATCTTGAAATTGCTTTCTTGTTCCCTTGGGCTATATCTCTTGGTAAAATTGGAGTTTTTGGATTTTGGTCAATGATTGTATTTTTAACTTTACTTACCGTTGGTTTCATTTACGAATGGAAACGTGGTGCGTTGGAATGGAAATAAAAAATTAGGTAATTTGCCTTAGCAACAATTGTCATGATTTGCTTCGCCAAGGATAACAGTACTTTTCAAGTCAAGAAAGGTGTAATTACCTAGAATTATAAATAATATTAAAAACTTTTTTAAATGAGTAACTTATCTCCTCTAAATCAAGATCTTTTGTTGAATCAAGTGAACGACGAAATTAATAACCGTGGTTTTGTTGTTGCAAAGCTTGACTCTCTTGTAAATTGGGCAAGAACAGGATCTCTTTGGCCAATGACTTTCGGTCTTGCATGTTGCGCTGTTGAAATGATGCAAACTGCAGCAAGTAGATATGACTTAGACCGTTTTGGTCTGATTTTTAGACCTTCTCCTCGTCAGTCAGATGTTATGATTGTTGCGGGAACCTTAACTAATAAAATGGCGCCAGCTTTAAGAAAAGTTTATGATCAAATGGCAGAGCCAAGATACGTGATTTCAATGGGAAGCTGTGCTAATGGTGGAGGTTATTATCATTACTCATATTCAGTAGTTAGAGGATGTGATCGTATAGTGCCTGTTGATGTATATGTTCCTGGTTGTCCACCAACTGCAGAAGCATTGCTTTATGGAGTTTTGCTGTTGCAAAGAAAAATTAAAAGAACCGGTAAATATAGTAGATAATATGATTCAAGATCTAGAAGCCCAAGCTAAGTATATTCAAGAAAACTTTTCAGAAGCAAAAGTTGTAGAACCAATAAATTATGGGAATCTTATAATTTATGTTACTTCTGAAAATATTGTAAATTTTCTAAAATTTTTACGTGATGATCAAAATCTTTCGTTCAAAGTTTTACTAGATGTTTTCGGAGCTGACATGATTGGTGTCAGAAATCCAAGGTTTGAAGTGATTTATAATCTTCTAAGTTTAAAACTGAACAACAGAATTACAGTTAAAGTTGCCTTAAATGAAGGCGAAGAAGTTCAGACTGCATCAACAGTTTTTGAATCGGCTGGTTGGTTTGAACGTGAAGCATTTGATATGTATGGTATTGTTTTCAAAGGTCATACAGATTTACGTAGAATTTTGACTGATTATGGTTTTGAAGGCCATCCTTTACGTAAAGATTTTCCTCTTACTGGTTATAAAGAAGTTCGTTATGATGAAGATCAAAAAAGAGTTGTTTATGAGCCAGTGAAGTTAATGCAAGAATTTCGTAATTTTGATTTTGAAATGCCTTGGAACGGAACAAAATATGTTTTACCAGGTGATGAAAAAACAACTAAATCTTAAAAATAAAAATTAACTTTAGCATGGAAAATTCTGGGTTTTTTGAAAAAATTAAACTTTCGTTCAAAGCTTCTTTAAAAGGTGAAGAAAATCCAAAAGTTCTGATTTATTATTGGGGCTTGGTTTCATGGTTTACTGCGTTTTTTGTCATCGATAAGATAATTAAAATTAATGATATAAGAGTTATTGATGTTTCTGTTTCGATTTTGACAATAATTTACTTTGTCTGGCATATTTATGTCTTAAAAAAATGTTCTCCTAAAAAACCTAAACTAACTAAAGAAGAAAAAAAGAAGTTAAAAGAAGAAGCTCGTAAAGAAATTGGAAAAAAGTTACTAAGAAAATTATTTCTGCAAGAACCAATCAGAAAGTGGGATCTAATTTTTGTTTCCATGGTATTTGACGCCTTTTGTATTGCTCAATTTTTGGGATATATATCAAAGTAAAAAACTGAACAAAGATTAAGTCGATATAAATATGGAATAATAATATCGTCTTTTTTATAGATTTTCCTCTTACTTAATCGTGATTCTGTTCTAGAAAGCTTCCTGCCAAATATAGAGATCCACAAATTAATATTAAGTTTTCCTCATTATTCTTGATCATACTACAGATGTTTGCAAAAGAATCTTCAAAGTTTTGTGAAATTTGGGTTTTTATTTTAAAGCTTTTTGCAATTCTGGCAATTTCTTCTGATTTTCTTGATTTTGCTTCATTTGCTATTTCTAGTGCAAATAAGTGATCAATTTTTGGTCCTATTTTTTCTAGAAACTTATTGCAATCTTTGTCTTGAAGCATTGCAAAAATAACAAATATTTTCTTATTTTTTTGTTTTTCTAGAAATTTATAGATAGTTTGGGAACCTTGGTGATTGTGACTTCCATCAAGATATATTTCGCAGTTATTAGGTAGAATTTTATGAAATTTTCCTTTTTCTATTTTTTGCAATCGGGCAGGCCAGAAGGTCTTTGTAAGAGCTGATTTTATGTTTTCTTCACTAATTTGAAATTTGTTTTGATTTAAAGCTACAGCAATTGCTAAAGAAGCATTTTCTAGTTGATGTTCTCCTTGTAAAGAAGGTATTGGTAATTTGTATTTTCTTCCAAAACCATCAAATAAAAAGTGGTTGTTATATTTATTTATTTTCCAGTTCTGATTAAAAATGAAGGTTTCTGATTTTTGTTGATGTGCTTTATTGGTGATTGTTTTCAGTGCTAAAGATTTCTGTTTTCCTATAAAAGTGGGGCAGTTATTTTTTATAATTCCTGCTTTTTCGGAAGCTATTTTATCTAAGGTATTTCCTAAAAAATCAGTATGGTCAAAAGAAATAGGTGTTATAATTGAACATAAAACTTCATCTAAAACATTTGTAGCATCAAGTTTTCCTCCCATGCCTGTTTCAAGAAGTAAAATATCAGCTTTAACTTTGCTAAAAGCCAAGAAAGCGGCAACAGTTATTCCTTCAAAAAAAGTTATGTCAATTTGTGGTTTTCGTTCAGCAGCTTTTTGGCATTCTCTTAAAATTTCATTTAAAAATTGATCTGAAATTTCAACTCCTGCTAATTTTATTCTCTCATTGAAGTAAACTAGATGAGGTGATGTATAGCTATGAACTTTTAAACCAGATTCTTCAAAAATTGTTTTTAGAAAAGATAAAGTTGATCCTTTACCATTAGTGCCAGCAATATGTATAGTTGGTGGTAGTTTTAAATGAGGATCATCAAGCCTTGCAAGTAAATCATATACTCTTGACAAACCAAGATCAATTTCGCGATATCCCCTTAAATTTGGCCAAAAAGGAATTTTTGTTTTATAAGAATTCATCTTTTTCTCAAAAAGACTTTATATGTGCGGTGAAAGTGATAGTTAAACTCTGCACCAAGAATGAAAACTAAGCTTATAAAATAGAAAAACATCAAAGAAATTATAACGCCAGCAAGAGATCCGTAAACAAAGTTAAACTGGTGAAAATTATTCAAATAAATAGCAAAGCATTTTACCAAAATTATCCATAGAATTACTGAAAGAATTGAACCGGGAATTGTTTTGCTAATTTTTTGTTTGGCATTTGGTAAAGCGTAGTAAAGTAAAGATGTTGCGCAAGTAAGTAAAAAGAAAATTGCTATGTGACGAATATAATAAAGATCAAAATCAACGCTTAAGTTAAAGTTTATTTTCTGTTCTAATGCTTTGAGAAAGAATGGAATCAAAACAAATATTACAATTCCAACAACCATTGAGAAGACGATCACAAAAAACTCTAAAATGCTTATTAATCTTCTTAAAATATATGGTGGTGGAAAAGCAACTCGATAAGCTCTATTTAGAATAGTACGACAGCCTTCTACTGAAGAAGATGCAGTCCAAATTACTCCAATAATTGCAACTGTAAGAAAAGTTTGGGGAGGTCCGGAAATAATTTCGTTAATTCTTGGAGTTAATGCAACAACAAATTCTTTTGGAACATATGATAATGCTGAGTAGATTATTTTAATTCCAGAGTTTGAAGCTCCTAAAAAACCAACGATAGAAATCAGAAAAATAAGAAATGGGAAAAAAGATAACAGGCTTAGAAAAGCCAAGTATCCAGCATGTTCTATTCCATCTTGTCTTACAGTGTCAATAACTGCAATTCGGAATATTTTAACTGGTAGAATGAAATATTTGCGAAAATAGTAACCAATCTTACTGCGTTTTGGACTTATCATTAGTCAGATTTTTGAAAGAAAAAACCGTCAATATTGAACTTCTCTCTGGAAAAGATTCTTTGTGATTCAAGTCTTTTTGTTTCTAAAACTCCTATTATTTTTTTACACCCAAAAACAGCAGCCTGCCACTCAACCCATCTGATCAGCATTTTTCCTACACCAATATTTCTTCTTTGACGATCAATCATAAAATCTTCAATTTCTACCGCTTTTCCATAATGTAGTTTTCTTATAATTCTTATTCCAACAACACCAATGCATTTTCCATTTTCATCTTCGTGTCTTTCAAAAACTGCAGCCATCTTATAGCCACGTTGCATCATATTTAGTATATCTTCAATGTAAGTTTCTTGATTTAATTCGTCGTAAATTTGCTTTAAGACGCTATAAGTTTCAAAAATTTCTTCACGGCTTTGGATTTCTTTTATTTGCATTTTATTTTTTCCATTTGAAGATTGCAAAAAAGGCTGCAAAAAGCTGTTTGCAGTCAAAGTTTCATTAATTAAGTTAATAATCAAATTTCAAATGACAAATAAAAAAGTAAAGAAAGTTGTTTTAGCCTATTCTGGTGGTCTTGACACTTCAGTAATTTTAAAGTGGTTACAAGAGAATTATGATTGTGAAGTTGTTACATTTACTGCTGATTTAGGGCAGGGTGAAGAGCTTGAGCCAGCGCGTGAAAAAGCCAAAAAACTTGGTGTAAAAGAAATTTTTATCGAAGATCTTAGAGAAGAATTTGTTCGTGACTATGTATTTCCTATGTTCAGAGCAAATACAGTTTATGAAGGTGTCTATTTGCTTGGCACTTCAATTGCTCGTCCATTAATTGCAAAACGCCAAATTGAAATTGCTAAAATGGTTGGTGCTGATGCTGTTGCTCATGGTGCAACCGGTAAAGGAAATGACCAAGTTCGTTTTGAACTTTCTTATTATGCAAATAAGCCAGACATTAAAATTATTGCACCTTGGAGAGAATGGGCTTTAAATTCGCGCACAAAATTGATTGATTATGCTGAAAAAAATCAAATTCCAGTTGCAAAAGATAAACGCGGTGAAGCACCTTATTCTGTTGATGCAAACTTGCTTCATACTTCAAGTGAAGGAAAAGTTTTGGAAGATCCATCTCAAGCTGCTCCAGAATATGTTTATCAGCGTACAGTAAGTCCTGAAGAAGCACCAAATACACCAACAATTATTGAAATTGAGTTCAAAAAAGGTGATCCAGTTGCAATTGATGGACAGAAAATGAAGCCTCATGAAATTTTAACCAAGTTGAACGAGCTTGGTGGTAAAAATGGAATTGGTCGTTTAGATTTGGTGGAAAATCGTTTTGTTGGTATGAAATCGCGTGGTGTTTATGAAACTCCGGGTGGTACAATTTTGCTTGCTGCTCATCGCGCTATGGAATCAATCACTTTGGATCGTGAAGCAGCTCATTTGAAAGACGAATTGATGCCAAGATATGCTAGTTTAATTTATAATGGTTTTTGGTTCTCACCAGAGCGTGAAATGTTACAGGCCTTAATTGACAAGTCGCAAGAGAATGTTGAGGGATCAGTTACTTTAAAGCTATATAAAGGAAGTGCATCTGTTGTTTCTAGAAAATCATCAAAAAGTTTGTATTCTGAAGCTCATGTAACTTTTGAAGAAGATTCAGTTTACGACCAAAAAGATGCCGCAGGATTTATTAAGCTTAATGCATTGAGACTTAGAATTGGTGGTAGGTTGAAGTATTAAAAGTAATTAAACTTTTTTATATCCTGACTAAAAATTGATTTTATTATCTTAAAATCTATAATTTAATATATTCAATAAGGCGGTAATTGATGTTTTGATAATTTCTTTTCAAGAACTTTTTATCTTTAGTTTTTGTTAAGAAATAATTATTAACCAACCTAAGGGTGGTAGGATAATAAAACAAAAACATGAAAGAAAACTTTTTTGGTTTTTTGATTGCATTAGTAAATAGTGGAAATGCTAATATGGCAATCATCTGCTTTTTTTGTGTCTATTAATTTTTCTTTTTATTAAAGATTAAGTTCATCGCAAAATTCGGTCTTCTGACCTACTATTAAGGTTCATTTCAAACATGAAATTAAAGGAATGAAAAGCTGAACTTGGTTAGAAACCAAGTTCAGCCAAATTCTTGTAACTCAATTGTCAATTAATTTATATTTTTTATAACAAACCATGAAAAAAACTAAAGTCGCAATTCTTATTTCTGGTCGTGGTAGCAATATGAAAGCTCTTGTCGAAGCTTGTGAAGAAAAAGATTTTCCAGCAGAAGTTGTTCTTGTTTTATCAAATAAAATTGATGCTGAAGGATTAAAATTTGCTGAAAGTAAAGGAATTAAAACTGCTATTGTGAATCACAAAGATTTTAATGATATTTCAATTTCTAAAGAAATGGCTCGCGAAAATTTTGATAAAAAAGTTAACGAAGAAATTGAGAAATCAGAAGCTGAGTTTATTTGTTTGGCAGGTTTTATGCGTCTTTTGTCGCCATGGTTTGTGCAAAAATGGTTTGATAAACTAATTAATATTCATCCATCTCTTTTGCCTGAATTTAAAGGTGCTGATGCGGTTGGAGATGCAATTAAAATGGGTGCTAAAGTTTCGGGTTGTACTGTTCATTTTGTTCGCGAAGAAATGGACTCGGGTCCAATTATTTTACAAGAAAGAGTGGAAGTTATGCCAGGTGATAGTAAAGAAAGCTTGGCAAGTCGCATTCTAAAAAGTGAACATAAAATTTATCCTCAAGCTTTGAGAATTATTTGTGAAAAAATTCAGTAATTCTTAAATAAAGAAACATAAATTTACTATTTTTGTTCATGATGTTATTTTTGCTATAATTTAAGCAATTTTGTACAATTTTTTTTGAGAGTTTAAAATTTAGAAAAACTTGTTTAAATTTTGAAATCAGAACTTAAGTTAATAGCTACAAAATAATTACCAAATAATAGTTTCAATATGACAATTCTTCCTCTGGTTTTATCGCCAGATCCTTTACTGAAAATGATTTCAAAGCCTGTTGACAAAGTTGACGATGAATTGCGAAAATTGATGGATAATATGGTTCAAACTATGTATGCGGAAGGTGGAATTGGTTTGGCTGCAGTTCAAGTTGGTGTTTTAAAAAGAGTTTTGGTTATTGATATTGATTATGAAGATCATCATCACCATCATGATCATGGTTCTTGCGGTGTATTTCATGTGAAAAACACAAATACGCTTTATTTTGTTAATCCTGAAATAGTTGAAAAGTCTAAAGAATTGTCAAGCTTCAATGAGGGATGTTTGTCTTTCCCTGGTGCAAGAGCTGAGGTAGAGAGACCTTCAGAGGTCAGAGTAAAATTTCTTGATTATTATGGAAAAGAACAATCAATGAATTTAGATGGAATTATGGCAACATGTATACAACATGAAATTGATCATTTAAATGGTGTTACTTTTGTTGATCATATCTCTAAAATTAAAAGAGAAATGATTCTTAAAAAAATGAAAAAAAATAAGTAAGGTCAAAAAATGCCTCAATATAGTTACACTTCAATCAACGATAAAGGTAAAAAAGTTAGTGGAAAAATGGTCGCTGAAAATCAAAGCGAATTAATGGCCATTTTAAAAAGAATGGGAGAAGATCTTGTTGATTGTAAAGTTGCTGAAGGAAAGAAAAGTTCCCTTTCTTTTTTGAATAGAATAAAACAAAAAGATTTAATAACTACTTTTGTTCATTTAGAACAGCTTGATCGAGCCGGAATCTCAATTATTGACTCAATTCAAGATCTTAAAGAAAATTCTGACTCTCCAAAAGTTAAAAGCTTGATGGGTGAAATTTATGATTTAATTAAAAATGGCAGTTTACTTTCAGAAAGTTTAAAAAAATATCCAAACATTTTTAACCCTGTTTATGTTGGATTGATTTTAACTGGTGAAAAAACAGGTAACTTTACAGAAAGTTTTACCAATATTGTTGAAGATTTGAAGTGGAATATGGACATGAAAAGAAAGACCAGAAAAGCTACTATTGGTCCTTCTTTTGGTATTCTACTAATGTTTTTGGTAATGGCAATTATGACTTCTGTTGTAGTTCCAAAGGTCACTGCTTTTTTATTGGCACAAGATATAGATTTGCCAGCAGTTACTCTTTCTTTGATAGCATTTTCTAATTTTGTTAAAAGCTATTGGTTATTTATTATTTTGTTTATTCCTGTTACTTGGAC
>VHBV01000009.1 GCA_016882165.1 Candidatus Pelagibacterales bacterium | reverse complement strand
GTGATGTGGATTGCCACGTCGCTGACGCTCCTCGCAATGACGATGATGATAAAGCATTCGCTTGCAATGACAAAGAAAGAGAAGATGACGAAGAAATAGAAGACGATTGAGAAAGCGAAGATGAGGAAGCCTTAAACGCCGCTGTTGTTTGTTTGTAGCTGTCCAAAGAATTGGAAATTGTAATGTCCTTCACAGCATTAATTGTAATCTTATTGCCTGAATCAAGAAGTATGTTTTTGCTCTTTACAAATATTAAGGATGTGGAGTTATAGCAACAATCGTGATCATATTTTTATTAGGACCATAGTGCCAGAAAATTCTGTAAGCTGCTGGAGTATTGTTTTCTGCATAAGCCTCAAAAATTTCTTCTCCGTTTAAACCTTTTAAAGATGAATATTTATGAGTATTAAGTCCTGGATGTTTTGGATTAGTTTCTAAATATGCAAGTGCTTTTAAGACTGATTTATAACGCTTCGCCAAAGATTTATCTTTTTCTAATTTTCTAAAATTAGAAATTGCCTCATTAGTAAATTCAATTTTAAACATTAGCTTTTGCTTTTAAGATGTTTAGCAAAGCTACCCAACGATTTTGTTTTGCCTTTTGCAGACTGTTCCAAACCCTTTTTTACCGAAACAAGAGCTTTTTTATTTTTGTGCACCCATAATTCTTGAGCAGGAATTTCAACAAATGGCTCAAGAATTATTCTATGCTTTTTATCAACATAAGCACGAAAACTACTAATTCCTTCTTCTATCAAAGATCCAATGCAAACTCTTCCTTTGTTATCCGGATATAATGTTTTTGATAATACAGATGTCATTTTTTAAAAAAATTAATTGGTGGGAAATGATATAAGTGGGAATTATTATTTTTCTTAAAAACAATGCAAGTGATTTTCGTAAAAAATCGATTTCTAGGTCGAGTTGAATAGTTTTTAAAATCTAAAAAAATAAAAAAAAATAATTTAAGAAAATAAAAACTATTAAAGCTGAAGCTAGCATTTTAATTTGAACCGATTTTTTAATAGGATTAATAATAATTTTTAACAATTTTCTATAAATTCTAAATTCAAGAAATAAAAACCATAAAGCCAAACAAAAACAAACAAATATTGTGTAAATAATAAAAAATATTGCCAATATTTTAGAAAAACCACCTATATCAATCTCTTCAAACAAAACACTAATCATATTTTTATTTCTACCAGAATCAGCAATACCCCAGGCAAGCAAAAATCCATATAATTGCCAAACTATTCCTAAAATGCAATTTACTACTAAAAACGGTATCTGCTTCTTATTCATTATGTTATTTTGAGAATATCTTAGTTAAATATTTATGGATTTTTATCACTCCAAGCCTTGATGTGACTTTGAAGATTTTTAAAATTATTGTTGAAATATTTCTCAAAAGGGTGTTGGAGTTTTAAAAGACCATATCCTACTCCAGCTGGTGTCGCCCCAGCTGTCGCCCCAGCTGTCGCCCCAGCTGTCGCCCCAGCTGCTCCGCCTAAGATGCTCGTAAACATTGATTCTAAACCAGTTCCAGTGGTTGCCATAGAAGAACCCATGGACAAACCTTTTGTTGTTCCGTAAATAATTCCCGCTGTTAATGAATATAAAAATACTCCAGAAGCTCCAACCGCCCAAGTTTTTGAGTTCGTCACAGGATCTAAAATATTATTATATTGCCCAATAAAATTACCTCCAACATCATTAAATGCTGTTTGCAAAGCATTCCTTCCAATTGGTGAGCCAACAGAAACAAAATCTATCTTACCATTAAGATTAACGCCATTTAACTTCAAAACCTGAGCCGCTTGATAAGCATCATTATTCCCAGCTGAATGCATCACAACCATCGTTTTATCATCCGAGTTATTAGCAATTTGTTGATAAACCTCACCATTTAAAGCATCTTTTAAATAAAGATCGGTAGGAAAATATTCAAACACATCACTACCTAACCCACCTGTCGTATTAACAATCAAACCAACCTCTTGACCAGTCAGATTTTTTATCAAACTTGCTGAAGCAAGTGCTGATTTATAGTTGTTGTCCATTCCATTTTGAAAAAATATTTTTGTCATATCGCTCTCATTTGTTTGATTAAAAATTACATTAAATGTTTCAGGTGAATAGCTTAAACCATAAGCACCAGTCAAGTTTACTAAATACTTAAATTCACCTTGATTTGTTAAGTCGTAAAATTGACCATGTGTTTGATTTTGATAAGAAGAATCTACTTTAATTGCACCAACAATTGTATCACCAACTGACGTTGGAGCTCCACTTGCCAAAATATTTTCCATATTCTTATTAAACAAATAACTTTCTTCAGATTCATCAATTAAAATTACCTTATGATCGTTTTTGCCATCAGATGCCACAACCCTTAAATTATCTTTATTAACATAAAGCGCATTATTCTCACCCGCATTTCTTCCAATCCTGCTTCCTTCCCAAACATTCTTAGCATTGTCTTCATCAGACTGGTTTGTCAAATTGCCATAAGTTCCAGCAGCAATTCCTCCCATCAAATTTGCAACCTGAATTGATGTCTCTCTTCCAAGTCCATTATTGTAAGAAATTTCAGCCATCTGCTCACCAACAACACCTGCAACAACTCCAGCTCCACAACTTGTATTTGTAGCCATTCCAACAGCACAACCTAAACCCGCATGAAGTGTTAATTGCTTCATTTTACTAATCTGCGGTGTTGTCATAACACTGCCATCAAGATTAGTCAATGGATTTCCATTGGAATCTGTCAGTGTTGTTGCTGTTCCGTGATATGCTCTGCCAATTTCATTAGCGGCAACTTTGGCTACAGTGTAAACCAAGATATTTTTACCTTGTTCTTTAAGCGCATCGGTAAAGCTATCGCCATTAATTGCACTTTGTGCAGCAGTTGATGCAACAGTTTGCGCAGCAACTTCTTTGAATGAGGTGCTTAGGTTAGTGCCAACTCTTTCAGTCCAGCTTGCATTTGCAGCAACTGTATTGGTAGAGGTTGCTGCTGGAGTTGTGAAAGTTCCGCCACCAGCAATATTGGTTAAACCAGTTGCAAGTCCGCCGGCTGCGGCAGCAATTACAATATTTTTAACACTTTCTTTGGATGTTGTGGTGTCCCAAGTATCTTTGGTGATTGTTTTTAATTGTTTAAAAATATCGCCATCAGCATTCATTGCTGAATTGGTTGCAGAAATTGCTGCGGTTGAAGCTGCTGCTGAACTTCCAGCGACTAAAGCACCTTGTAACCAGCTTCCATTAACTGGGTCCATTGCACCCATGGTTAAAGCTGTTGCGGTGATTGCCACAACAGCTTGTCCGGCTCCAGTTAGACCTCTGGTTGTTTGATCCCAGCTTTTATTGGTTTCTTCGATTGAATTGTAGAGTGTTGTGCTTGGGTCAAACTTTTCTAAATAAGCCAGTTTTGAATTTCCTGAGAAATCTCCATAAAGAATTGATCCATCAAGTCCGGTTTTAGTTACGCCATTTGAGTTATCACCGCTGTCTTTATTATATTGCACAACTGAGGCGTTGCCAACATTAAAGGTAAGGTTTGAATTTGTGCCGCCGTTAGAAGTGATTTCAGTGTTGACTACATTAGTGTTGTAATTTCCTGATTGGCCGTTTTTGAAGAAGTAGTTTCCTTTATCTTTTAAATTGTAAGAGGTTTCGTGTGCTTCTGTGGCAGCTGCAATCGCAAGATTATTTACAGCGTTAATTATTACATCTCCGCCAGCATTGATTTTTGTGGCTTGCAGAGTGGCATCATTCATTGAAGAAAGAGTTAGATCATTGCCAAAATCCAACTTACTGCTGATTACTGTTTCATCATAATGAAGTTCGGTCTTTTTAGTTTTTTGTTGATTAACCGAACCAACTGCAGCGCCTGCGCCAACTGCAGCCATTCCACCTGTGCTTGCAAGAGCAGCAGCTCCAGCTGGACCAGCCGCAACGACGGCAGCAACCATAACTGCAGTCATTAGAGAGTTTTCAAGACTTAATCCGGTTTTTATTTTGGTTGATTCTGAGTAGAATTTTCTCGAGTCAACAGAGCTTAAGATATTTAGGTTGGCGTTGTCGTTATATGTGGTTGTGCCAGAAAGATCGGTGTAAGTACCGGTTACAATGTTGCCACTTCCTTTGGCAGTTAGGTCGCTTGCGATAATGTTTGTATCACTTCCTGAAGTTGTATTAATGTCGCCGCTTGCGTTTAGTTCTGATTTAACATTGGTTGCAGTTTCGATGGTTTCTTTATAGGTTTTTTTCACAGTTGAACTTTTAGTACTGGAAAAACTCTCTTTATAAGTTTCATTTAAGTCAGAGATGATATTAACGTCCTTCCTTGCAGTTAAAGTGATGTCGCCAGAGCTTGTGTTGTTAGAATCATCACCATCATAATCATTTGTAACCAATTTACTTGCAACAACTGCAATTGAACCTTTAGCATCTGAAGAACCTATCGTTGCTTCATTATCTTGCCCTGATGTGATGTTGATGTTACCATTGTTGCTTGTGGCAAGTTCTGAGCCAATTTGGGTTGTGGAACTACTCTTGTTTAAAAAACTTTTGCCTTTACCAATTCGCCCATTCGCTTGACTAAATGTTGTGTCTTGAGAGCTTGTAATGTTGACGTCATTTTTGGCAGTTAATGTTAAATCTTCCGCACTTGTCAGCTTTGAGCCAGTAATATTAATATTTCCTGCACTTGAATTATTTGTTATGCTGCTGTCACTTCCTGCAATCATTTCAATCGTTCCTGTATTCGCTGTAATACTGCTTTGAATGTTGCTTGTTGTGTCCTTGATTTTTGTAATTGATGTATTTTTTTTACCATAAGAAACTGTCTTGCTTCTATCTCTTAATTGTGCAGTTTCAATGTTGATATTGCCTTTCGTTGATTCTAAATAAATATGTCCACCACTTGTGTCACCTGTGCTTAGATTTGTGCCCGCAGTTATTTTACTGCCTTTGTTGTTAATGTCTCCCTCCGCCACAATCACCACATTGCCATTTGACGATGTTATGTTTCCGATGGAAATCAATGTCGAAGTAATATTGTTTGCTTTGCTTGCAAGTGCTTGTTCTTCTGTTATTGCACTACCATCAGAATTAGTGGTTTTTTTATTAATAGCATAATTAATCAGAGCTTTATTGTTGACCTCTCCAGCCGCAGTCAGATAAACCAAATTATCCCCAGAAATTGTAGCACCAATGTTATTGATGTTGCCACCCAATCCAGATGAATCTTTAAATGCATCAATTGAAACCATGTTTCCCGCAATAATCTGAGTTGGATTTAATTCCGCTTGAGAAGCAGTTGTTGCAGTTGAAATGTTATTCACATTCACAGCAGACATCACCACATTGTCTGCAGCTTTAATCGTGTAATTCGAATTGTTGATGTTACCAGCAGTTGAGTTCATGTAAATACTTCCACCAGTATTGAAGTAATTATTCGCAATATTGATGTTACCGCTTGAAGAAATTTCTATGTCAGAAGCTGCGTTGAAGACTGCTGAATTGCGGACAGAAATTGCATCGTCTTTTATTGTGGAAGAAGTTGAAGATGTGAATGAAGATGCAGAAACTGTTGCACTTGAAGATACTGTAGCAGTTGATGTGGATTGCCACGTCGCTGACGCTCCTCGCAATGACGATGATGATAAAGCATTCGCTTGCAATGACGGAGAAAGAGAAGATGACGAAGCCTTAAACGCCGCTGTTGTTTGTTTGTAGCTGTCCAAAGAATTGGAAATTGTAATGTCCTTCACAGCATTAATTGTAATCTTATTGCCTGAATCAAGTGATGAATTGCTCAAATTAATATCATTGCTGGAAAATAATATCAAATTATTGCCTGAAATTATTTTGCTATTATTAGCATCAATATCGCCAGTTGTTGAAATCAACAAATCACCACCCGATTTAATCTTAGCCAAAGAAGATGAAGTTTGAGAAATTAAACTTGAAGAATTTATAGCTGAATTGGTCTGAGTCTTTAAATTAGCAACATCAATAATCATATTGCCACCAGAAATAATTGAGCCGTTGTTGATTAAACTTGCCTTGGAAATTGAACCGGAAGTTGAATCAGAAGAAGTTACCAATAAATCACCTTTGGCAAAAATTGTTGAATTTGTTGCTAAAGAAGAATTTGTCAAATTAACATCAGATAAAGTTGGAACTGAAGTTGAACTTGTGTTGCCTGCAAGCTTGTTTCTTGTTGCAAGAGATAAATAAATTTTCGGTGCCAAAACAGAAATTCCACCAACTTCAATTTTTTCAAAAGTTACAATATCTTTATCAAGAGAATTAATTTGGCTTTGCGTTAGACCATTCAAAGCGACAGCAGCAGCCGAAATTCCAAGACGAGACAATTCGGAAACTGAATTATCAAGCAAATCTTTAATTTCACTTTGTCCATCAACGCCATCATCAGACAAATAAAGCGCGTCATTACGCAAATCTTGAATTTGGTTTAAAATTAACTTCGATTCAGTAAAAGAATCGCCCATAATTCTTAAATGCTGGTTGGCAGTTTGGTTGATAACTTGATTTAGCTGCGCCACAAATGCGTCACCATTTAATCCCAATTGTGAGAAATAATAGCTGCTGCCGTAAAATTCAGAAGTGTTGGTGAATTGGCTGCGGCTTTCAATTAGAGGCTTGTTGGAATTTTGATCTTTGTTGATTTTGAATAAACCAGAATAAATTGTTGTGTCTGATGTTTGCGCTTCAAATTCAGATGCAATTGCTACAATTTCTTTTGGCAGTGATATTGTTGGACGAGAATTATCAACAACAGAAGATTGGTTAGAACTTAGCGCCACTTCTTCCACCAAATTTGGATTATCAGCTTTAACTTCGGAATTATTGACGCTTAATCTGTCAGCAGCTTTGTTTTTGTTTGCCGCTGCAATATTTAATAAATTTGGTTTATCTGATTCAACCACCGAAATATTATCAACAACTTTGCTGGAAGAATTATTTTGGTTGTCAAAATTCACATTCAACAAATCTAAATTATCAAGCGCGATGGTTGATTTTGTTGATGAAATTGTGCTTGATGCGTTATTGACAAACCCACTTGCACCAACATTTGCAAAAGTAGTTTTGTGGATATTATTAGTTTTAGCCACCTTATCTTCCGAATTACTTAACTCAACATTTTGTGTGCTTGGTTGGTTTTGCAACTGGGCAGACAAATTGCCAATTATTGAAGCAAGGTCAATTTCTATGGTGCCAGTTTCAATTAGTTGTACGAGGTTTGTTGCATAACTTGTAGTTGAACGTCTAAGTGAACTCGGGTTATTTACACTGGTGTTTTGAACAATAGTTGTGTTATTGATTTGATTGGAAATGTTACCAGAAATTGATCCACCTGCTTTTATATATGCTAAATATGATTCTATAGTTCTGTTATCTGGTTTATAAGTCAGCAACCAATTTTTATTTTCATAAGACCCCCACCAGTCTCTTCTATAGTTAACATACGATTCAAAATAACGACTTGTATTATTAACATTAATCGCGTTAACAAACATATTTTGTTTTGACAAGATGCTTGTGGTATCATTAGTCAAGTTTGTTATCTCAAAATATAGATCATTACCAGATAAAATATTAGAATCTGCTCCCACAGTTCCACTAAAAGAAGCCGTATAACTACTATCATAATGACACTCATGATGATGATAATTACATCTACTTTTCCAATATATATAACTTTGTGTCTTCATGCTACTTCTCTTATTTTCCAAACTCGCTGCCTTAATCACTATATCACCTTCTTGCGTGATTATTTCCCCCGAAATATTCTTTACTAAAGCAGTTTTGTTCAAAGAAGAATCTTGTGATGTATTTTTTTGAATCGTCAAATCTCCAACTGTGTAAATTGTTGCAGAATTATTAACCAAATTATTCACCACATTCAAAGTTGCATCACCACCGCTCCAAATCAAAGCCGCTTTATTATTCGTCAAATTATTTGTAACATTCGCCTCCAAATCATTAGCAACCGAAATTTCACCAAAATTATTCAAATCCCTAACGTTAAACACCAAACTGTCATTTGCCGTTACAAGCCCAGACTTCACAACACTTCCTGATACGTTGGTTTGCGCTTTATTATTAAATGCATCATTTACAGCACTTATTGTAACCACGCCATTACCACCAATAATTTTACCAGTTTCGTTATTTATTCTACCCTCCGTTGAGGTTAAACTTAAAGTTGTAACAGCAGAAATTATGCCAAAATTATCAATATTATTTTTTGCAATCAGTTCCAAATAACTGCCTGCAGCAAGCAGCACATTTTGATTTAGCGAATTATTATAATCACGATAACCATTTAAAATTGAATTAGCAGCATCAAGTTTAATATAGCCAGTTGTTTGAACATTTCCCAAGTTGGTGATGTTATTTGCTTTAATGTCAACATAATCAGCACCATAAATTGTTCCTGTGATTGTGTAATTAGCACTTCCTAAATCAAGATCAACAGATGAGCTTGCCAAAAATGAACCTTGTAAATTACTCAAATTAATGGCTTGGTTATTGTTAGTTGTGGCGCTGACATTTTTACCCTTAATCACACCCAAGTTATTATTCACTTCATCAACCACCAACTTCACATCACCATTTTTTGCCAAAATTCCAGAATTTGTAACATTATTTTTACTTGCCAGAGACTTTGAATTATCAAGGCTTACAGCAGTGATTTGTAAATTTTGAGAAGCAAAAATTAAAGCCTTTTCAGAATTATTATAAATATTTCCAGCATTAATTTTAATGTCGGCATCAGATTGCACCAAACCTTGATTGTAAAAATCATTTGCAATAGCAATTTCCAAATTGTCTTTTGCATTCACGCTGCTATTGGAACCGTAATTCACCAAATTATTGGCAGATAACTTCAGTTCTTGTTCTGAACTTATTAAAGCATAATTATAAATTTCATTTAACGCCGCCAAATTTAAATTTTGGTTGCTTAACAAATTATCATAATTCAAAATTTCTTGAGCCATTATTTTAACTTCACCGTCACTTAAAATTTGACCGTAATTATATATTTTAAGTTGGTTGCCAGTTTTTGGTGCAAGGCTTTCTTCGTTTTCAAGATAAGAAGTTATTGATAAATTATTCGCGGCATAAACATCACCCAAATTTTCAAATTCATCAGCCATTTTTAAAGTTAAATTGGCATCAGAAGTAATCAGTGAATTGGCATTATTTATTAAAGAATTTGCTTTTAAGCTTAAATTATCAGCGTGAATATTTCCCCAATTATCAAACATTTGCGCAGCTTCAAAATCAAGATTTGCCGCTGAATTAATGTTGGCTTGTTGAGCATTTAACAAATTTTCAGCTTTAATAAAAATATCGCCAGCACCAACCAAATTACCATAATTCTCAAGATTTCCAGACAAGTTAACAATCAAAGAATTTGTTGCCTGAATTTGTCCATAATTTACAATTTTGTTACTTCCCAAATCAAGATTTTCAGCGCTTAATAAAGAGAAATTGGCAATATTATTTATTGTGATTTTCGCCTCTAAATCAGCTTGAATTAAGCCATGATTTTCAAAATAATTATCAGAGTTTGTAGTATTTTCTGCCTCAATTTCCAAATTACCAGCCGCATAAATTTGATTATTATTCGTAATTTTATTGGAAGTTAAAAAGACATCGGAATTGCTTTGAATTTCGCCATCATTTGTAAAAATTACAGAATCAATTTTCAGATCTGAATTTTCCATATCACCATCAAGATCAAGAGATGCAAAAATATAGCCATCTTCTAAATTGGTGAAGCTGTTTTTTGCCACAAAATTCACGCCTTTATTTGCAAGAATTACACCAGAATTTTCGAAATTATTATCAGAGGAAATTTTCAAATTATTGTAAGATTGAATTTTTCCAAAATTACTAAAATTATTCGCCGCAATTTCGTCATTTTCTGCACTAAAAATTGCCAAATCAGCACCAGATGAAATATTTCCAGAATTAGCAAAATCTGAAATAATTGAAATATTTAAATCACTCCCTGCAGAAATTTCATATTTATTATCAAATTTTGTTGCAACAATTTCCAAATCAGAACCAGATTCTACAAAACCAGAATTTTCAAAATTGTCAGAATTTATCACAATTGCTTCAGATGCTTGAATTGCGCCGGAATTATTTACTTCCAAAGCCTGAATTAATTTTTGTAAAGCCAAATCTTGATTGGCAAAAATTGTTCCTGAATTTTGAATTGAATCAGAATAAATATTGAAATTTTTATCAGAACCCAAAAGCCCTGAATTAATTATGGTTTTTGAGTTTAAACTTGCCGAATTATTGAAAAATATTTGACCCGAATTTTGTAAATTATTTAAAGCAGAAATTGTTAGATTTCCCGTTTCATCAGCAGCTGCTAAAATACCTTCATTATTTATTTTGTTGGAAATATTTAATTCCAAATCTGAATTGAGCGACTTTATAACTGAATAAACTTTCTCACCATCTTCTAAAATATTTAAGTTAAACAAATCTTTAGAATTTATCTTACTTAAATTATTAGCCAAAATTTGACCAGAATTAGTCAAAGAATCTGAATTATTAATCTCCAAAGAATTTGAAGCATAAATTTGCCCTGAATTCTCTAAAGTTTCACTATTAACTTCAACATCAGAACCATTCACAAAAGCTGAATTCACAACAGTTTTAGAATTCAAAATCACACTTTTAGCCAACACATTAAAAGCATTTCCTTGCGCATCAAATAACTGCAAATATCCAATTGAACCTTCATTCTCAATAAATCCAGACTCAGAATTTATAGTTAAAATATTCTGAGCAGAAAGATTTCCTGAATTTGTTAAGTTTGAAGAATTTAGAGTTAAATTATTTTGAGAAACAACTGTTCCTAAATTTAACAAGTCATTTTGTGATATGATTTTCAAATCTTTGCCAGATTTAACAAATCCAGCATTTTCAAAAGCAGTTTCAGAATTATTATAGTTAATTGTTAAATTATTATCACTTACAACAAAACCAAGATTCACAAACTCATCTTCAACATCTAAGTTTAAATCATTTCCAACAATAACGCTCTGTTCATTTGCAAAATTCACAACTTCAAACTTGGCATCATTTCCAACATTCACCAAAAATTTATTATCAAAAGATTCGCCAACAAAACCAAAATCATTTCCAGCAAAAATTGTATCTTCGTTCTTTAATTCACGAACTTTTAAATCTAAATCTGAACCTGCATAAACTAAGTTTTCGTTACTTAATTTATCCGCCAAAATTGAAACTTTCCCAACAGATTGAATTGCGCCGGAATTATTTACTTCCAAAGCCTGAATTAATTTTTGTAAAGCCAAATCTTGATTGGCAAAAATTGTTCCTGAATTTTGAATTGAATCAGAATAAATATTGAAATTTTTATCAGAACCCAAAAGCCCTGAATTAATTATGGTTTTTGAGTTTAAACTTGCCGAATTATTGAAAAATATTTGACCCGAATTTTGTAAATTATTTAAAGCAGAAATTGTTAGATTTCCCGTTTCATCAGCAGCTGCTAAAATACCTTCATTATTTATTTTGTTGGAAATATTTAATTCCAAATCTGAATTGAGCGACTTTATAACTGAATAAACTTTCTCACCATCTTCTAAAATATTTAAGTTAAACAAATCTTTAGAATTTATCTTACTTAAATTATTAGCCAAAATTTGACCAGAATTAGTCAAAGAATCTGAATTATTAATCTCCAAAGAATTTGAAGCATAAATTTGCCCTGAATTCTCTAAAGTTTCACTATTAACTTCAACATCAGAACCATTCACAAAAGTTGAGTTAGCCAAAATTTTTGTATTTAAAGTTAAATTGTTTGCCCAAATATCTTCAACAGATCCATCTTCATTTTGTAAACTCAAAAAACCTAGCAAACCTTGATTATTCAACTTACCAAATTGTGCTGAAATATCTATTTTAAATTTAGTCGCAATATTGCCCAAATTATCAACATCACCGGTAACAGAAGTTAAAATAACATCATTTTTTGCCAGAATTATACCATTGTTCGTAATATTATTTTGCGCTCTAATATTAACATTTCCAGATCTCGAACTCAGCACAGAAGATTGATTCAAATCAGCAATATTTTTTGTCGATTTTAAAATTACATCACCATTTGCCGATAAATTTTTGTAATAAATATTACCTTTTGCATCAACATTCAAATCTTTGCTTGCCACCACATTGCCACCCAAATTCACACCAAAACCATCTTTGGTTGCCACAATAAAAATTCTTCCAGCTTGAATATTGCCTAAATTTGAAGCATCCAAAGCAAAAAACTCTTGAGTGCTTGAATTGACATTGGAACTGGAATTTGAATTAGAACTTACTTCCTTAATATTATAATCATATTTCTCACCAGACTTAATTGATAACTCTCCATCACCAGCATAAATTGTTGAGATCAACTTAATTGAAGAAGCGATAATATCGGTAGAAGAAGTTTTTTCTACATCAAGACCCAAACCCTCAATTGTAATTAATGGAATCACTAAGTTATTTGCATCACGTTTTGCTGAACTTAAACCAAACTGTAAATTACCATTAGCATCAAACTCACTTTTTCCTGCAACCAAAGAAAGTCTGCTAGTGTTAATAAATCCACAACCAGAACAAGTGATTCCATTCGGGTTAGCAATAATCAAATTTGCTTTGGTGCCTGCAATTTCAGTATATCCCAAAAGTTTTGAGTTATTAGTTGAAGTAACTTCATTTAAAATTACTTTTGCACTACCTGAGTTTGCCAAATTTTGATTTGCTACAACCAAACCACCAATTTGAGTAGAAGTTACAGCAGAAGAACCACTACCAGCAACAACTTCTGAAGCAACTTTCCCAGAAAAATTGTTAATAACTTGGCCAGATTTATTTACGTTATAATCGGTAAATTTATTATGAGAAAGACCAGCTGAATTTGGAGCGGCAATATTGACTTGATCAATTCCAGAAGCAGTTTTTGTAACTTGAGTATTAGTAGTAGCGTCGGGCGTTACTGGTAATTCTGAAGCCAAAGCATAAGATGAAGAAAAACAGAAGAAGAGCTGATTGAAAAAAACTGTAAATAAGACGAAGTGAATAGAAGTTAATCTGAGAAATTTTGCGAATTCCCTAACTATAAGTGACAAGCGAAACTTGTCCTTTAGGGAAGTTATAAAAGAAAACATAAACTTTAGTGGTGAAAAAGTTAATTTTTATAAATTTTAATTTAGTAGTATTAATTTATCTATTTGGCTAAAAACAGCGAATTTTAATTTAATGATGCACACTATATCATTTTTTAAAGTATTTGTAAATCTTTTTTTTAAAGAAAAGAGAAAAATCTCTTTAATATCTAATCTTCTAACTTCGTCATTGCGAGGGAGCCTGCTTGCGAAGCGTGGCAATCCATTTTGTCACGAGTTTGAAATTTTGTGGTAAGGTGTATTGCCACGTCGCGCTTTGCGCTCCTCGAAATAACTAAGTTCCCAAAATCAACCCTTCTATTCCTTAATCACTTGCCAGCAGACTAAAAATATCAACATCCACATAATTTCCACGATGATATCTATGTTTTCTTAGACAACCTTCATGTTCAAAACCACATTTTAACAATAAATTTTTTGAAGGAAGATTATCAACTGCCGTAAATGCTTCAATTCTATTAATATTCATCTCTTCAAAAGCATGTTTTGCAACTGCATAGATTGCTCGGCTTGTAATTCCTTGGCGCCAGTATTCTTTTGCCAAATCATAACTCAATTCAATTCTTTTGTGATAAAAATTATTAGAAGTAAGACCAATTGAACCTATAAGTTGGTTGTTGTCTTTTCTTGCAATGGCAAAATAAATTCCGTCATTTTGATAAAAAATATTGCGCCAATAATAAAGCTCGCGTCTTGCATCTTCAAGATTTTGTGGAATATCACACAAAATAAATTTATTAACTTGTGGATTGGAATAGTAGTTAAAAAAATCTTCAACATCATCAGCATTTTTTTCTCTCAAAACATAATCCCCAAGATCAATTACTGGAAAAGTTTTTTCATGCAGAAACATTTTTGACTATCCAATTTTTTTAATTTCTATCACTTTCACAAAACGACTATCAGCATCAATGATTTTGAACTTCAAACCTTCGTTTTCTAACTCTTCCCCAATTTCAGGAATTCTTTTAAAAATTGACATTAAAAGACCACCCAAAGTTTCAAAATTACCTTCTTCATATTTAATTGAGTGCTGCAAAATTTCTTCAGCTTTCTTAATTTCAACTCTTCCACCAAAATGAAAAGTTAGTTCATCAATTTTTTTGATTCTAAAAAATGAATTATCTGATGGTAAATCGTGCTCATCTTCAATATCACCTACAATTTCTTCCATGATATTTTCAATTGTAACAAAACCATCAACACCGCCAAACTCATCTAAAACAATTGCAACATGAATGCGCGCCATACGCATGCGAAGCATCAAATCAATTAACTTCATTGATCCTGGCACAAAAAGAATTTTACGCATAATCTTGGGAATAGAAAAATCCGGATTTTTTTGGCATAAGAATTTTGACAAATCCTTGCTGTGAATAAAGCCAATGATTTCATCAAGATTTTCTCTAAATACTGGAATTCTTGTATGTCCATCATTAGTGATAACTTTTTTTACTTCTTCTAAATCAGCATTAGCTCTGATTGCAATCAAATCAGAACGTGGAGTCATGATATTTGAAACTTTCTTTTCACCAAGAGAAGCAATATTTTTGATCATTTTTTTCTCTTCAAAGCTAATCAGCTTTTCCCTTTCATAAGATTCAACTAGATGGTTGATAACAGATAGGAAAGATTTTTTGGTTTTACGTCCGAATAAGCTTAAGAGAAAATTGAATAATTTTTTGTGACGAGATTTTTGTTTATTTTTAACCAATTTGCGTTTCGCGCCCGACTGACCTTCCATGAAAGTAATTATTAGTTAATATAAGGATTCTTGATTCGTAATTTTTTTAAAATTTTAACTTCAAGAGCCTCCATTTCTTCAGCCATCTTCTCATCTTCATGATCAAAGCCAATAAGATGTAAAATGCTGTGCAAAATTAAGTGAGTTAGATGATCTCTGAAATTCTTTTTTTGTGCAAGAGATTCTTTTTTTATTGTTTCATAAGAAATTAGAATATCACCAAGAAATAAATATTTGTCTGAACCAACTAATTTTTTCAAGCCAATTTCTCTAACTAAATTTTCGTCTAGAGATGGGAAAGATAGCACATTTGTTGTCTTGTCTTTGCCACGGAATTCAGAATTGATTTTCCTAATTTGACTATCACACATCAATAATACTGATAATTCTAACTCAAAATCTTTAGTTATAATTTTTTTTATTTCAGTAAGTAAAATAAGATCATTACAAGTTTTTGTTATAAAACTATCTAAATCTTCCTCTTTTTTCCACTTTTTACTTTTGAAAACTATGTCGATATTTATCATTTTTAATAATTATTCACAAAAGTTAAAGTTTGGGCATCTAACTGATTTTTTTGGACAAATTCTGTCTTTTTGTTTTCCTGCAAAACAACTATTTACATTATCAGAATCAACAGTTTTGCAAATTTCAGTTAAAGATTTGATAAAATTACCGTCACTATTTAAAGCAGGAACTCTTATATAAGAAAGAGCTCCCATTTCATGGGCCATTTCTTTATACTCAATATCAAGTTCAACCAATGTTTCTGAATGTTCAGAAACAAAAGAGATTGGCACAATAACTGGAATCTTTTTATCAAGAATTGTTTTCTTCAAAGAAAACTCCAAACTTGGCTTTGTCCACTCAAGAGGGCCAACTTTAGATTGGTAGCAAACTTCAAAATCAATTTTTGCTTCATCAGTATTAAAAAGCCGAGACAAATTTCTGACCACTTCTTGACTAGTATTTTCAACTTGGAATACATAAGGATCACCTGCATTTATAACTTTCTGTGGCAATCCATGAGCCGAAAATAGTAGGCGCAACTTAGAAAAGTCAATATTATTGCTTTGTACCAAAGTTTGTTTTATCAAAAGTGAATGCGCCTTAATAAAATCAGCATCATTTGGATAGCAACAAACAAACTTCATTTTAATTTCTTTATTATTCTTTTTGCACTTCTTTAAAAATTTTGATGTAAAATCTTTGAAAGATGACTCGGTTGTTGTTGTTGAAAATTGCGGATAAAGTGGCAATAAAATAACTTCTTTTGGATCATAATTAATAACTTTTTCAACCACTTCCTCAGAGAAAGGTTTATTGTAACGCATTGCTATAAAAACTTTAAAATCACCAAAAAAAGATAATTCTTTTTCCAATGAATCGGCCTGTATTAAAGTTAAATCAAGCAATGGCGATTTGCCTCCAATTAAGGAATAGATTTTTTGCGCTTTTTTTTCTCTACGCGATGAAATTAATTTCGCTAAAAAAAATCGAAATGGTTGTGGCAAACCTATTATCGCTTTATCATTAAATAAGTTGAAAAGAAAAGGACGAACTTCATCAGAAGCTGTTGGCCCACCAAGATTAAATAAGATGACTGCTGTTTTTTTACTTAGCATTTTTTAATTTTTGAAAAAATAAACCAAAAGAAAAGATTAAAGACAAACACGCAACTGCTGAAGAACTGACTGTTAAATCATAAATATCAGCAATCTTGAAAGAAAAAGAAAGAGCCAGTATTCCAAAAACCAAACTT
>VHBV01000008.1 GCA_016882165.1 Candidatus Pelagibacterales bacterium | reverse complement strand
GAGAAAGGGGCCTTTTTCTTCCCTCCGTCATTGCGAGGAGCGCAAGCGACGTGGCAATCCACTTTTTCTTCCCTCCGTCATTGCGAGGAGCGCAAGCGACGTGGCAATCCACTTTTTCTTCCCTCCGTCATTGCGAGGAGCGCAAGCGACGTGGCAATCCACTATATTAGCTTATTGGCAATGAAGTGATTCTAAGAAAACAAATCGCTAACTTTCTTGAAAAAGCTATCAGACTTAGGATTACTTGCTTTTCCTTGCATTAAAACATCAAGTTTTTGCAGCAAATCACGTTCTTCTTTTGAAAGTTTAATTGGAGTTTCAATATTTACTTTAACATACATGTCACCCCTTCTTCCACCAGCGTTCATAACTGACATACCTTTCGATTTTAGGCGGAATTGATCGCCATTTTGCGAACCTTCCACAATTTGTAATTTTGCTTTAGTGCCGTCAATTGTAGGAATTTCAACTGATCCACCAAGAGCTGCGGTAGTGAACTTAATTGGTACTTCAAAATGAATATCATCACCTTTTCTTGAGAAGAACTGATGTTTACGAATTGAAATATAAACGTATAAATCACCAGAAGGTCCGCCCCTTACTCCAGCTTCTCCTTCACCGCTTAAGCGAATTCTGTTTCCTTCTTCAACTCCTGCAGGAATTTTTACAGATAAAGTTTTTTCTTTATTAAGTCTTCCTTGTCCGTTACAAGTTTTACAAGGATTTTTAATAATTTGACCTGTGCCCGAGCAAGTTGTACAAGCGCGTTCAACAATAAAGAAACCTTGTTGTACACGAATTTTTCCACTACCTTTACATGTTGTACAGTCAACAGGATGTTCTCCATTTTGTGCTCCAGAGCCATTACAAGAAGAACAACTTGTTGGAATTGTGAAGGTAATTTTTTCATTCACACCTCGATAAGCCTCTTCAAGCGAAATTTCTAAGTTATAGCGAATGTCGGATCCACGTTGTGCAGCACTTCTTTTTTTATTTTGTTGTCTGCCACCAAAATCGCCAAAAATATCAGAGAAATTGCTGAAAATATCGTTAAAGTCAAAACCATCAAAACCACCTTGACCACCGCCTCCTCCTTGAGAGAATGCAGAGTGACCATATTGGTCATAAGCAGCTTTTTTCTGTTCATCTTTTAAAACTTCGTAAGCTTCTGTTGCTTCTTTAAACTTAGCTTCAGCTTCTTTATTACCTGGGTTACGGTCCGGGTGATATTGCATTGCCAGCTTACGATAAGATTTTTTAATTTCGTCAGCTGATGCGTTTTTCGAAACGCCTAAAACTTGATAATAATCTCTTTTTTCGGTCATTTTTAAGATTGTGAATTTATGTGATAAGTGTGGTTAAAATTAATAATTCTAAGATGCTTTTACAAGGGTAAATTAATTAAACTTTAGGAATTATAACATAACAACAAGTGTCATCCTGAGCATCTCAGGCAGGGTAAGCTTTGAGCAAAAAATTTCTGAGATCCTTCGCTAAAGCTCAGGATGACAGTACTTGTTAAGATGGTATAGTTACTAAACTTTAAGTAATTATCTTGGATGATTAAATGACTATTTTATTACAACCAACTCTTAATTGCTAGGAGTACTTATTATGTTGGTAAGCTCTTTCTAAGTCTCCTTCATTGCGAGCAAGCACTGGTGCGAAGTGTGGCAATCTATCTAGTCAAAAACCCAGAATTTATTGCGAAGTGGATTGCCACGTCGGTCTTTGCCCTCCTTGCAATGAGGTGGGAAGAGGAAGTCCTCACTCGAAATGATGGAAGAAAAAAGACAATACCAGCTTGCATTGAAGCTAGAAGTTAAGTGAAAAATTGATAAATTCTAAACTGATTTCAACCATTCAACCATTTTTTTAAAAGCATCAGCACGATGTGAAATTTGATCTTTAAGTTTAGGATCAATTTCACCAAAAGTTTCTGTCATTCCTTCTTTAATAAAAATTGGGTCATATCCAAAACCTTTATTTCCTTTTGCTGGGAAAGTTAAAAATCCATCAACCCTTCCTTCAAAAGAGATTGAAAAATTTGTTTTTGGATCAAATAAAGTTAAGTTGCAAATGAAGTGAGATTTTGCTTTTTCAAATGATTTGCCGTTTTTTTTGAAGGCTTTGGAAATTTGATCAAAAGCGTAGTTGAAATCTTTTTTACCTTCTTCATTTATTGCCCATCTTGCTGAGTAAATTCCTGGATCACCATTTAAATCTTCTATGCATAAACCAGAATCGTCAGCTAAAGTGAAAAGATTTGTTTTAGATGAATAAAATTTAGCTTTAAGAAGTGAATTATCGGCAAAAGTTAAACCAGTTTCTTCTGGTTCAATTATATTAAAATTTGCCGCTGAAATGCCTTTAATATTTAGTTGTTCTAAAAGTTGAGAAATTTCAACAACTTTTCCAGCATTACCGCTAGCAATTAGAATTTCTTTAGGAAGTTTCATATTATTTACTAACACTATAAAATTTTGCGTTGCCAAGCACTTTTATTAGTAGCTGCAATGACCAGATCGAGTAATATTTACTTCACAAAAAAGGGCAAACTTTAATGAGAAAAGTTTGCCCTTTTTTGATAAAAAGATTTTAGTGAAACTAAGCAGCAGCTTCATTGTTTGAAGCAGCAGCAGCTTCAGCTTCTGCTTTTGCTTCAGCAGCTTTTTTAGCAGCTTCTAAAGCTTTTTTCTTCATATTAGAACCTTTAGCTTTAGGTTTGAAGTTAGGTTTGTACTTTTCAGCACCTTTAACTCCAAGAGAAACTAAAAAGCCAGCAACTCTTTCGCTTGGTTGTGCACCAACGGAAAGCCAGTGTTCAACTCTTTCTTTGTCAATTGTAACGCGATTTTCTTTTTCATCAGATAAAAGCGGATTGTAAGTTCCAACTTTTTCAAGAAACTTACTGTCTCTTGGTGAAGTGTGGTTTGTTACAAGGATACGATAAAAAGGAGCATTTTTTCTGCCGCCTCTTGATAAACGAATTTTTAACATATTTTATAATTTAAATGAATCTTTTAGGCGCCATTAAGATTATTATGCGCCATTAAGAAAAATTTAGACGGAAAAAACTTGAGGAGGCAAGGAAAATAGAAGTTTATTATAAGTTTGCAACTGGTTTTATTTGGGTGTAAATGAATTTGTTTATTGAGTTCTTTTCGTAAGAATAAAATGTCAATTCCATTTTTCTCCTCACTTGTCATTGTAAGCGAGGATATTTGTTAAGCGTTGCAATCCAATTGGTCACGATTTTTGAAGTTTGTGGTAAGTTAGATTGCTATATCGCTTACGCTACTGGCAATTACGAATTATAAATAATAGTGAAGAGAGAGTAGTATAGTATTTGTAAGTTCAGCTAACTCTTCTTTTTTCTAGTTTTCTTGATAGGGTTCTTCTGTGCATTCCAAGTAATTTAGCAGCTTTTGAAATATTGAAATCAGTTTCAACCAAAGTTTGATGGATATATTCCCATTCTAAATTTTTGATGGAAGTTTTTTTCTCTTTTATAATGTTTGTTTGTTCATCATTAAATGCTTTTATTATATCTTCAACATTTGCTGGCTTTGCTAGATAGTAACAAGCTCCAGCTTTTATAGCTTCAATTGTAGTTGTTATGCTGGCATATCCAGTTAGCATTACGATTTTAATATTTTCATCAAACTCATGTAATTTTTTTATAAATTCTAAACCAGATTCTCCGGGCATTTTTAAATCAACAACCGCATATTGTGGATGAAATTTTTTTAAAACCTCAGAAGCCTCGCGGCTACTATTGGCAATTTTTGTTTCATAGCCTCTTCTGATGAAAGATTTTTCAAGGCTTTGAGCTAAAATTTCATCATCTTCTACAATTAAAACAGATTTATAATTTTGCATTTACAAAGGAATTTTAATTTCAACCAAAGCGCCTAAAATTTCTTTGGAATTTTTTAAGTTAGAAATTTTTACTTTGGCATTCACTCTATGTAGAATATTTATACTTAAAAACAAACCAATCCCATTGCTTTTTTTGGTTGTAATATTGCTTTTGCCAATTTGTTTTAAAACCTTTTCATCAAAGCCTTTTCCATCATCTTTTACCATTATCACCAATTCTTCTTTTGAAGATTTTACTAAAATTTCTACCGAGCTTTTAGCTGCTTCAAAAGCATTATCAAAAATATTAAAAAATGCTTTGGTTAAAATATCGTCGAAAATAATTCTTTTATTGGCATCTCCTTCAAAAATATAACTAAAATTATTGGTTTTTCTAGAGGAAGACCATTCTTTTATGATTTGATCAAAAATTTCTTTTGCTGGTTTAATTTTTGCCTCTTCGGCACGTATTTTATTATTAGCCATTAAAATTTCCGACAAAGCTTTCTTACAACGCGTGAGTTGAGACTCCATTAAAGTAATGTCGTCTTTAATTTGTTGTGGCGAACTAAATTCAAGATTTTTCAAGTCGTTTAGAGTTATGGAAATTGTAGTCAGCGGAGTGCTTAATTCGTGAGCAGCATTGCTGGCAGTTAATCCCATTCTTATAATTTCAGCTTCTTCTTGCGATTTTCGATCTCTTTCTTGTAAGTTTTTAATTATTTTAGTGACAAAAATAAGAAGTAAAACTGCTGATAAAATATAGCTAAGCAGCATTCCATGAAGATGAAGGTTAAAGGTAGTTCCATCATGATTATGAAAAGCGTGCAATTCATGAAAATAAAAGCCTAAAAAAACATAACAAATGATTGTTGTTGTTGTAATTAAAAAAGCATGAATTCTTTGTAACAAAATTGCTGCAATAATTACTTGTAATAAAAATAATGAAATAAAAGGATTTGAAGCTCCTCCACTCAGGTAAATCTGAGTTGAAAGAGCTATAACATCGAATAAAAGTTCAATAAATAAAGTATTATTGCTGATGATTTTTTGTGATTTGTAAATATAGAAGCTAAAAGCGTTTAAAATGTTTAAAAGTATTAAAACTAAAAACATTTCTCTTAAAGGAAGTTCAATTTCTAGGTAAAAATTGACAAAAAGAATAGTTGAAATTTGACCAAAAGTTGCAATTCCTCTTAACCAAATGAGTTGTAAAAGATTTTTTCGATTAGTGTTTTGCGATATTGAGTTGGTCATAATAATTTCAGATTTGTGGCATATAACAAAACATAAATCTATTTATATTATAGCAGAGTCGCATTTTGGAATGGAGTTTTAAGACCATTCCAAAATTAATTACTAAACCGAATTAACACTTGTTCAAAGTTCTTGAAGCTCTTGCAATTGGATTAGTTAGATAAAAATTATAGTCATTGGCAAGAAGTTTTTCTTCTGACAATTGTCCAGTAATTTCTTCTGATTTAACCCAAGAAGATTTGTTTACTTGATCTAAGTTAGCAAAATTATGGTAAGATTCAAAAAGTGATTTTCTGATATCTGCAAAGTTTTTATATTCCAAATCAACTCCTAGTGATTTTGACAATTCTAATATCACTTCCCAGTCTTGTTTTACTTCATTTGGAGCAAAGACTGCTTGATTTGTGCTTTGAGCTCTACCTTCTAGGTTGACGTAAATTGCGCTTTTTTCGCTATAAGCTGAGGCTGGCAATATTACATCTGCAACTTTAGCGCCACTGTCACCATGTGATCCAATATAAATTACAAAAGCTCTTTCCAGTTTAGCAAAGTCAATTGAGTCATCAACGCTGTGTAAAATCACAACTTTAGCTTCTCCATGATTAGCTTTCTCTAAAATTTCTGTAACGTTAGTTTTGCTAACAAATCCAAGTTCAAGACCGTTTATTAAGCCACTTGATTTAGATAGGAAGTTAAAACCATTCCAATTATCTTGAATCATATTATATTTTTCGGCAATTTTTTTAGCATATCTTAGAACTAATGCGCCATCTTTTCTTGAAATTGCATCTGAACCAAGAATTAGCATTGGTTTTTTTGCTTGCTGCAATATGAAACTAAACTTAGATTCTCCATCTAAAATATGTTGTAGAGACGATGAAGAGTCGCCTAAATTATCATATTCATAAGTTAACTCAGCATTGCAACCAATTGCAGCAACTTTTAATTTCTTCGATAAGAATCTTTTTCTGATTCTAGCATTTACAATAGCTGCATCTTTTCTTGGATTAACACCTATCAAAAGACAGGCATCAGCTTCTTCAATTCCTTGAATTGTAGTGTTGAAGAGATAAGAAGAACGGTCCGCAGGATTGATTTTTTCAAGATTAAGTCGGCAATCAAAGTTTTCAGAACCAAGTTTTTGCATTAATTTTTTTAGCAAGAAAATTTCTTCCACTGATGATAATTGTCCGCTTAAAGTTGCAATCTCAGACTTGTTTATTGCTTTTGTTTTGTTTGTAATTTCTTTTAAAGCTTCTTCCAAGGTGGCTGATGTAAGCTTTCCATCTTTTTTAATATATGACTTATCTAAACGTTGATATTTTAAGCCATCATAACAGAAACGAGTTTTGTCAGAAATCCACTCTTCGTTAATTTCTTCGTTTTGACTTGGCAAAATTCTCATAACTTCAAGACCTCTTGAATCAATACGAATATTGCTTCCAACAGCATCCATTACATCGATTGATTCAGTCTTTTTTAGTTCCCAGCTTCTTGATTTAAAAGCGTAAGGTTTAGAAGTTAAAGCACCAACTGGACATAAATCAATCACGTTTCCAGAAAGTTCTGATGAAACTGATTTTTCTAGGTAGCTGGTAATTTCCATTCCTTCACCACGATTGATTGCACCAAGTTCAACAGTGCCTGCAATATCTTCAATAAAACGAACACAACGTGTACAGTGAATACAGCGCGTCATTTGAGTTTTAATCAAAGGACCCATATCCTTGTCTTTTACAGCTCTTTTATGTTCATGAAAGTGGCTTTCACCTTTGCCATATTGGTAAGCTTGATCTTGTAAATCGCATTCTCCACCTTGATCGCATATTGGGCAGTCAAGAGGGTGATTTGCTAGCAAAAATTCCATAACACCTTCACGTGCTTTTTTTACCATTGGCGTATCAGTATGAATTTTCATTCCTTCAGTGATTGGCATAGCACAAGACGCAACTGGTTTTGGAGGCATTCCCTCAACTTCTACCAAGCACATACGACAGTTTCCAGCAATTGCTAATTTTTCATGATAACAAAATCTTGGAACTTCAATTTCAGCAACTTCGCATGCTTGAATTATAGTAATCCCTTCAGGAACGGAATATTCTTTCTTATTAATTGAAATTTTCGGCATATTTTAAGAAATTTACAAAATAAAATATCGGCGCATTTTCTTTAATGCGCCGATATTCTTTCAAAGGAAAAGTTTTTTGTAAAACAAAATTTTTATAAAATCCACTTATTATTAAAATGGAATCTCATCGTCAGTTTCTTCAACAGTTATATCATTTCTTGATTTTGAAGAAGATTGATTAGAAGAATAAGAGTCGCCACCAGACCCAGAACCTTTAGAATCAATGATTTGCAAAGTTGAGTTATAATTTTGCAAAACAATTTCTGTCGTGTATTTTTCAACTCCGTTATTATCAGTCCATTTTCTTGTTTGAAGTTGACCTTCGATATAAAGTTTAGCACCTTTTTTAACGTAATTTTTTACAACGCTAACTAAACCTTGAGAGAAAATTACAACACGATGCCATTCAGTTTTGTCGCGTTTTTCACCAGTACTTTTATCTTTCCAGCTTTCAGAAGTGGCAAGAGAGAAATTTGCAATCTCACGACCATCTTGAGTTAATCTGATTTCGGGATCTTGTCCCACATTTCCAACTAAAATTACCTTATTTATTGACATAGCAACACCTTGGTTAAAAAATAAAATTGATAAGCAACTCTAAAACTCTGTGGTTAAGAGTGTAAGACAAAACTTAGAATAAAGCTTGCAAGTAAACAAGATAAAATTTCTTTTTTTTGTGCGGCAATGAATTTTATGTTACAAATTGAGGAATTACAAATTGGAGGATTAATTTTTTGTCATAGAAGAAACGTTGCTTGATTGCCAATAAGTGTTGTTTTTCTCTGTCATTGCGAGTGATTATTGTTTTTCCTTCCGTTAATTGCGAGCGAGCACAGTTGCAAAGCGTGGCAATATTACATATTGCAAAAATTTTATTCCTGATTTTAATAGAGTTAAGTTCACTTCTATGTGTTTTGGTATATACAAAATTTATAAAATTTTTTTATGAAAAAACTTGCAATTCTTTTTACTTTTTTAACTTTAATTTTTTCTAACATGACTAATGCCTCAGCTTCTCAAGTAAAGCCAGTTACTAATCTTGAAAATTTACTTTACATTGATTTGAAATATGGACGTGTGGTAATAGAACTATTGCCAAATATTGCTCCAAAACATGTTGAGAGAATTAAAACTTTAGCACGTCAGAAATTTTATGATGGAATTGTTTTCCATCGAGTAATAGAAGGTTTTATGGCTCAAACTGGCGATCCAACTGGAACAGGAATGGGTGGATCTAAATTGCCAGATTTAAAAGCTGAATTTTCTGATGAGCCTCATATTAGAGGAGCTGTTTCAATGGCTCGTGCTATGAATCCAAATAGTGCAAATAGCCAATTTTTTATTGTTACAAGTGACTCAAGATTTTTAGATAGTCAATATACAGTTTGGGGCCGCGTAATTCAAGGAATGGAATTTGTTGATAAAGTCAAAAAAGGTGGTGGTAGAGATGGTAAAGTTGTTGACCCAGATTCTATGATTAGAGTTCGTGTGGCAGCTGATGTTGAAAACAAGTAATTTTTTATGAGCTATAACTCGGAAAATATTTTTGCTAAAATTATTCGCAGTGAAATTCCTGCGAATAAAGTTTTTGAAGATGAAAAAATTTTAGCTTTTTATGATATTTCTAAGGCTGCTCCAGTGCACGTTTTAGTTATACCAAAAGGCCAATATATTGATTTTTCTGACTTCGTTACCAAAGCTTCTCAAGAAGAGGTTGCTTATTTTTTTAAAAAAGTTTCTGAAATTGCTGTTAGTTTGGGCGTTGAGAAATCTGGATTTCGTTTAATTTCCAACAAAGGAAATGACGCTCATCAAACTGTGCCGCACTTTCATGTGCATATATTGGCGGGGAAAGCTTTAGGCCCTCTTCTTTCAAGTGATAATTTATTGAGGTAAATATGGATAAAAAAATGCGCGAATCAACTCTTTTAGTTCATGCTGGACGTAACCCACAAGAGCAAGGATGGATGGTAAATCCACCAATTTACCAAACTTCAACAATTGTGTTCCCAACCCTAAAAGACCTTATATACGCTGAAAGAGGTTATTCTAATAACGATTTAGTTGAACCATATGAACTTAAATATGGTCGTTATGGAACTCAAACTAACTTTGCTTTAGAAAAGGCAATTACTGAAATTGATGGTGGATATAACTCATTTGTTACTTCTTCGGGTGCGGCAGCAATTAATACTGCTTTGATGGCTTTTTTAACTCAAGGAGATCACATGCTTTTGGTGGATAATGTATATTCTCCAACTCGTGGTTTTGCTGATAAATTTCTGAAAAAGCTAGGAATTTCAACTACATATTATTCTCCAAGTGCCACACCTGAAGAAATTAAAAAATTAGTTAAGAAAAACACCAAAGTTATTTTCATGGAAAGCCCTGGTTCGCTTAGCTTTGAAATACAAGATGTGGCGGCAATTTGTAAAATGGCAAAAAAATTAGGAATAGTAACAATTATTGATAATTCTTGGGCTAGTGGAATTTATTTCAAACCTCTTGAACATGGCGCTGATGTTGTTGTTATGGCTCTGACAAAGTACATCAATGGTCACTCTGACGTTATGATGGGTTCAATTACAATTCAAGAAAAGCATTACCGTGTAATGTATGAAGCTTTTAGATATATGGCAGTAACTGCAGCACCGTTCGCTTGTTATTTGGCACAAAGAGGTTTGCGTACGACAAAAATTCGTATGGATCATTGTGCAAAATCGGCTTTGAATTTGGCTCAATGGTTAGAGCAAAGACCAGAAGTTATGAAAGTTCTATATCCGGCTCTTGAATCAGATCCTAATCATAAATTATGGAAACGTGATTTTACAGGTGCAGCAGGTTTATTTACAATCGTTTTAGATCGCAAATATTCTAACGAATCTCTGGCTAGAATGCTTGATAAGCTTCATTATTATGGAATGGGATATTCATGGGGTGGTTATGAATCTTTAATTCTACCAGTTGATCCAAGCTCGGTTAGAAGTGTAACTAAATGGCCTTATAGTAATAAAACATGTTTGCGCATTAATGTTGGTTTAGAAGATGTGGAAGATCTTAAAGAAGATCTAGAAGCTGGTTTTAAAAGGCTTCGTAAATAGTGGAAGTGCAAATTACTTCGGCACAGGAACATGATTTTGAAGGGGTTTATGAAATTCTAATGCATGAAGGAGTGAACCCTTTTATGAATTATCCTGTTCTTAATCGTGAAGAATTTCGTGAAATTTGGAATGAAATTGCCACAAAGCTGTTTTTATGGAAAAGTTCTGAAGAGATAATTGGTCTTATTGTAATTACTAAAGGAACATATCGAGTAAAACATATTGCTTATATAGAAAAGCTAGCAATTAATCAAAACCTTAGAAGCAGAGGATTGGGAACTAAATTTTTTGGTTTTGTAATTAACTCTTTGGCTTCACAAGGAATTACCAAAGTTGAACTTGGTGTGGAAGTTGATAATTTAGCGGCAATTGATTTTTATAAAAAGCTTGGTTTTGAAATTGAAGGTGTGCGAAAAAAACTTCTTGATCGAGAAGGCGTTTTTGTTGATAATTACTATATGGCTAAATTTCTATAGGGTTGGAATTATAAAAATTTTTGGAACTATTTTGTTAGTTTTGACAGATAGTTTTTATTTTTTGCCATGAATTTTTTGTTATAAATTCTTTCGAATTAAAATCATTTTTTGTCATTTTATCCTTGATTAAAGATATTCTATCATCAAGTGCTGGATGAGTTGAAACATATTTAAAAATTTTTGCATTTATCAGTTCTTCTTTTTTAAATTCTTCTAAAACTGCAATAAAACTTCTAGGATCAATATTGTTTTTTATTGCAAAATCATAAGCAAAATTATCGGCATCTTTTTCGTCAGAAAGACTATATCTTAAAGTTAAAAAGTAGGTTATTGCTTTAGAGTAATCTCCAATCATATTTGAAGCTATGCTATTAATAGCAAATAAGTTTTTATGATGTTGTTTTTTTAAGTGACCAATTTCATGGGCTAAAACAAAAATCAGTTCATTGGGTGATTGCAATTTCTCAAGTAACTGAGAAAATATTATAATCGTTCCATCAGGCAGGGCTATTGCGTTTGTTGTTTTTTCATTCACTACATAAACTTTCTGATTAGATTCCAGAGAAATTCGGTTAGCTAGTTTTTGTAGTTCAAAATTTCCTTGTAAGTTTTTGCAGATATTTTTTCCATCTTTTGTTATATTTCTGGTTAAAGTAGCTCCTAATTTTTTTAGTTTTTGATCGCTAATTTTTGAAGAAAGAAAGTTAAAAATAATAGGAAAAACAATTGCTAGAGATATAAGTGTAATTATCACGACGCTAGTTTCTTGTAAGAATGTGACTAATTCTTTTTTACTTATTTTAAACTTAGGAACGTTTTTATTAACTTCTTTGAAGAATTGAATATCTGCTATATAAAGTCGGGCATCTGCATTATTTTTGTTACTTATAATTGCCGGACGATCTGCTATTGGTTTTTCAAGAATTATAATATCAGAAAATTTCCATTTAATCTGATCAGATATTATAATTTGGTTGTCGCAAATTTTTACTGTAACTTTATGAGATTCAGAAGAAAGACCATCATGAAAATTACAGTAAATAATCTGCATTTTCTTACCAAATTCCCCAATCTAAATCGTAATCACTATCGTCGTCAACTAAGCTTTCCAAAGCATCACCTGTTGCTGAGTTAATATTTTGCTGTGATTGAAACAGAGCAATATTTTCTTCTGTAGAAAGAATTTCAATATTACTAATCGCAAAATTAACAGTTCTGTAAAGAATAAATGGAATAGCCAGGCCAATTGTGCAAAATAAAAGCAATATGTTTGTAAAGTATAAAGCGAAAATTTTTCCACCACTATAACTAGCGTTGAATGATATATCGCCAATTTTTGTTGAGCGCCAAGTATAGTTTTTTAAAGCAGCTTTATACCAAAGACTAGAAATTCCTAGAGTTGGAACCAATAATATTAGAGTTACAAAATTTATTTTATCTAATTCTTTTCTGTTGCCTTCAAAACTCCAGTTAAGAGATCCAGTTTTAATATTGTTTATAATATATTCTTTTATATCTGAATCAATTCGGCCATTTAAGAACCCAAATGTAACAATGTTTAACAGAGTTTTTTTAAAGCGAAATTTTGCGTAGGCGGTTGATTTTTTTGTTAATGATGATTTTATGCCGCGCCATCTTGTGCGGTTAAATTTATATTTTAAAGCAGCATATTGTGCGTAGTAAAGCAATCCCATTATTAAAAGAATTGACAAAATATCGTCAATAAATGATTTGGTCCCAAAAACTACTGTTACTGAAATTGAAACCATTAAGGACAATAAAAATAACCAAAATATTGCTTTTATTGAGCCACGGAACAATTCTTTACCAGTTCCTGAATATTCTAGTCTATCATTAAAAATTAAGATGCTTCCGTATAGATATTTACGCATCTTGGTTTTTGCCCATGGTCGGTAAATGGCTAAGGTTAGAATTTGTAGAATTAGATTTGAAAACCAAATTGAGTAAATTTTGCCAATTTGTCCGGTGAATTTAATGTTCATTTATGGGTTTATTTAATGGTTAGTATTTTTTGTGCCTGCATTAAGCAGGCACTTTTTAATTCTAAGCGTCTTGTAAGAAACTCTTCAACAATTTAGATCTTTTTGGATGTTGTAATTTTTTCAAAGCTTTTGCTTCAATTTGTCTGATACGTTCACGAGTAACTGAAAATTGTTTGCCCACTTCTTCCAGAGTATGGTCGGTAACCATGCCAATTCCAAAACGCATTCTTAAGACTCTTTCTTCTCTAGGAGTAAGAGATGATAGCATCTGAGCTGTAACTTCTTTTAATTTAGAATGCGAAGCCGCGTCAAATGGCAATACTGCTGTTTTGTCTTCAATAAAGTCACCTAAAATACTATCTTCATCGTCACCTGAAACAGGAGATTCTAAACTGACAGGATCTTTAGAAGTTCTTAAAACTTTTCGAACTTTATCAACAGGCATTAACAATTTATCGGCAATTTCTTGTGCATCTGGTGAACGACCCAATTCTTGAGTTAATTGACGAGAAGTTTTTACAATCTTATTAATTGTTTCCACCATGTGAATTGGAATACGAATTGTTCTTGATTGATCAGCAATTGCTCTTGTTATTGCTTGTCTAATCCACCAAGTTGCGTAAGTTGAGAATTTATAGCCTCTGCGATATTCAAATTTATCAACTGCACGCATCAATCCAATGTTTCCTTCTTGAATTAAATCAAGGAATTGTAAACCACGATTGGTATATTTTTTAGCAATTGAAACAACTAAACGTAAGTTAGCTTCAATCATTTCTTTTTTTGCTTTTAGCTCTTCATCTTGGCTTTTTTTGATGACATTAATTAGGGATTTGAAGTTGCTTAAATCAAGGCCCATAACTTTTAGTAATTTCAAGATTTTTTCTTGAATTTCTTTTATTTTTTCTTGCTCTTTGCTATATAAATCTTGCCATTTTTTGTCTTTGATAGAGGCAATTTTATTTAACCAGTTTTCTTTATCTTCAATTCCAGAATAATTTTTTAAGAAATCAGTTTTATCTATTCCGTAATTGCGGGAAAGTTTTAGAAGTTCAACTTCAGTTTGAATAAGTTTGGTATGAGCTTCGTAAAGTTGTTCTACAAGAGCTTTAATCAAAGAATCATTGAAGCTTACTTCTGTTGTCAATTTATCAAACTCTTCTCTTAATTTTCTTATATCTTTATCAGCGTCAATTTGGCTTTTTGTTTTATTAGCACTTTTATCAAGAATTTTCTGACAAATTTGTGAGATTTTTTGGAATAAATCTAACATTTTTGGCATTAAAATTCGTTCCATTGACACAAAAGAAACAACGCTTTCATCAATTTCATGCAACTCTTCATCTTCAAAAAGTGTATCTTCAGTCTCAGCAGCTGAATCAACTTGTTCGTTAATTATTGAAGTGACATCTTCTACATTACTAGTTTGAGCTTCTTGATTTTCAGAGCCTTCACTACTTTTTATCATTTCTTCTAATTCAGAATTGTATGTTTCATCAATTCTTATTATGTCGCGAAGCAATAAAGCACCGCCTGCAAGACCATTATACCATTCAATGAAATGTTTCATTATCATTGGGCTTTGGTAAAGTGCTTTTACAGTTTTATTGCGTCCTTCTTCAATACGCATTGCAATTGAAACTTCATCTTCACGAGTAAGAAGTTTCACACTGCTCATTGATTTTAAGTAAGTTTTTACTGAGTCTTCAGAACGTTTTTGGCTTTTTTCTTCATCTTTTGCCGCTAATCCTTCTTCAAGCAGTTTTTCTAGGTCGTCTTCTTTTTCAATAATGTGAATTTTAAACTCTGTAAGAATGTCTAAAATTCTATCCATTTTTTTAGGGTCAAGATCAGATTCAATGTTTTCATTGATTTGATCGTAAGTTAAGAAGCCTTGTAATTTTCCCAAAGCAAGTAAAGCCTTAACTTTATCCGCCATTTCATTTGAAATCTTTTTACCTTCTTCATCTTTTTGCTGTAGTGCTGATTTAACACCTTGAATAAGGTTAAATTTTTCTGCTAAAGCAATTGTATTGTCTCCAATCGCAGGTTTTACTTTAGCGCGTTTTTCCTTTTTTACAGCAACTTCTTTTGTAGCATTGTTTTGAGGCGTTTTTTTGATTTTTTCTATTTTCTTTGGTGCTTTTTCTTTAATGTTAATTTTAGCTTTTAGCTTTGGTGCTTTTTTCTTCTCAATTTTAGCAAATTTTTTGGCTGATTTTTTAGGTTCTATTTTTTTGATTTTTTGTTTTGTAGATTTTGCCTTTATCTTAGAAGCCTTCACAACTTTCTTGGCAGTTTTCTTTACGGCTTTTTTAGCAACTTTTTTCGTAGATTTTGTTTTGTTAGATGCTTTCGTAACAGCTTTTTTAACTACTTTTTTTGGCGCTTTAACTTTTGATTTAGATTTTGGCATCGCCTTTTTCACTGATGTTTTAGTCGCTTTTTTTACTATTTTTTTAGCAGTTACTTTTTTACTAACAGTTTTTTTAGCTGAGTTTTTTTTGTTTTTTTTCATCGCCTTTCTTTTTTAAATAGTTTCTTTCTCAAGAACTAGTATTCTTCGTTCTAGAGAATTTTTATAGTCAAAAATTTCTTTGATTTTTTGATTAGTTATTGCGGTTTGATGAGTTTCAATTTCATCAATTTTGTTTAGAACTTCTCTATATTGCTGTTCTACTTGAAGTAACAAATCTTTCAAAAGTAGAATGCTAAATTTAATTTGAGCTGATTCTAATGTAATAAAACTAATGCTTGCAAGAAGATTCTTCAAGTCTGATGAATCTTTTTTTGATATTTTGTCTGAAATTGCTTCAATTAAGACTTCATCTTTTAAATTATTGACGTCTATTTCTTCCAACAAAAGCTCTTTTACATTAGAAAACTCTTCGCTGAAAAAATTTACTTCTCTTATATCAAAATCATTGTCGCGGAAATTTGCTAACTCAGGAAATTTTATTATTAAAGCAATTATGCTTTTTGCTAAGATGTCAGCAGTTTTATTAGCTGGTTTTTGATATTTTTTTATAAAGCTGGTAACAGATTCTAAATTATCTTTATTTTTTTGCGATTTTTTGCCTAAGTTGAATAGAAGATCTTTGAAGAAAAAAATGAAATGTTTCTTTGTGGTTACATCCTTAATAAGTTCGCTTTTTGCAAGTAAATTACTTTCAATTTTGGCTTTGGTTTCGGCATTAATTTTATTTTTATCTACTTTCAGTTCCATCAAAGCAAATTCAAAAAGACTTTCTGAAAGCGAAGAAGAATTAATAAAAGTTTTTTCTAGCTCATTGGCTCCAAATTCTTTTATAAAATCGTCGGGATCAAGTTGATTTGGTAAGAAAGTAAAGGCAATGTTTTTTTTAGAAGTAATTAAAGGTAAAGCAATTTCAGAAACTCTTTTAGCTGCTCTGATACCAGCAGAGTCGCCATCTAAGCAAATTACTATTTTATCAGTTATAACAAATAACTCTTTTAAATGTTCGGCGCTCAGCGCAGTTCCAAGGCCAGCCACAACATTTTCTAAGCCATTGGCAGATAATGAAATTGTGTCCATATATCCTTCCACAACAACGGCATAGCTTTTGTCAAAAATTGCCTTACGTGCAAAAAAGTAATTATAAAGAGTTTGATTTTTTTTGAAAAAATCGGTTTCGGCAGAGTTTAAGTATTTGGGTAAGTCATCAGCAATTGTTCTACCTCCAAAAGCAATAACTTTATTTTGCTTATTGGTAATTGGAAAAATAACTCTATTTCTAAATTTGCTGTATAATTTTCCTTTTTCATTTTTACCAATAATTCCAGATTTGATAATTTCATCTTCTCGGAAACCTTCGTGTTGCAAAAAATTTACTAGATCATCGTAAGAGTTGGGAGCAAAACCAAGACGAAATTTTTTGATTATTTTATTATCAATTCCTCTTTTTCTTAAATAGGAAAGAGCTTCATGTTGTTTATCTAAAGCAAGGTTTTTTTCAAAAAATGAGCATATTGTTTCTAAGAGAAGAAAACTACGCTCTAGTTGATTTTCTTTTACTTCATCGAAGTGAACTTTTGGAATTGGAATTGAGAAATCTTCTGCCAGTCTTATTACGGCTTCTTTATACTCTAAACCTTCGTTGTTCATTACAAAACTTATAATATCACCGTGTGCTGAGCAGCCAAAACAGTGATAAAAGCCTTTTTGGTCATTAACTGTAAAAGAAGGAGTTTTTTCGTTATGAAAAGGACAAAGACCGCCAAATTCCTTACCATTTGACTTTAACTTAACTTTTTTCCCAACAACTTCGGAAACCAAAATAGATGAGCGTAATTTATCTGGAAAATCTTTTGGGAAAATCATTGATTTCTTCTAATTTCTATAATTTTTAGTGATTATACCAAAACATAATTCTATCTTCCCACTATTTCGGAAGAGCATTTTTGCTTATATAGTGATTGCCAAGAGCAAAAACTTTTTTTGAGTCGATTTGAAAATCCAACCTAGTCAATAATTTCAAAGGTTTTGCGACAAAATTGCCAGGAGCAAAAACTTTTTTGAGTCGATTTGAAAATCCAACCTAGTCAATAATTTCAAAG
>VHBV01000007.1 GCA_016882165.1 Candidatus Pelagibacterales bacterium | reverse complement strand
ACTGCCTTGAAGTTCTGCTCTAAGTTTAGATTCTTGATTATCAAAATAATATCCTAAACCGCCACCAACAGCAGCTCCAACTGCTGCACCAATTAAAGTTGATTTTGTATTTCCGCCAGCTAGTTGTCCAGCTAAAGCCCCAGCTAAAGCTCCACCACCACCATATAAAGCTGTGTTTGAAATTTTGCGCTCACCAGTATATGGGTCAGTTGTGCAAGAAAAAGTGAAAATTGCAATTACGAAAAGCGAAGTAATAGTTTTGAACATATGCTTTTTAATTTTTGTTAGTATGTAAAAAAGAATTTAGCAAAGTAAAAAGTTTTTTTTCAAGCGACATTTGATATTTCTTTTGGCAATTGTCAATTTATTGAATAATTATCATAAAAAACCAAATTTCTACAACCTCTATTTATCAATTTATTTTCAAAAAGAATTCTTAAATTGCCTAAATACTTGTAAAAACTATTTGAGGTAGCTATATTTAAAATGCTTTTGGTTTATTCTGGAAGCTATGGTGATAAACTTAATCTGAAATAGATGTAACATGGACTCGGGGGCGGTACCCGACATCTCCACCAATTTTTTTGTTCAATTTGTTGTTTAAAAATATCAGTAATTGAACTTATCTAAAACTAAAATTTTTAGTTTTGGTGTTTGGGGATGAATTAGCTTCGACATGCATGATAAAGAGATTGATTTTGCCCGGTTGAGAAACTGCCGGTTTGCATTTTAGTGCAGACATCCGTTCAAAAAAAGTAAACGCAAATGATAATTTTGCTAATGATAACGTAGAATTTGCTCCAGTGGCTGTAGCTGCTTAGCATAAGTTATGTTATCGGGGTTTGCCGGTTTTCCTTGCAACAGAAAAACCGGTTTTTAATAAAAACTCTTAAAAAATTTTTCATGCAAGACTTAATTGGTTATGATGAAATCATTGAAAACTCAATGCGTTCAGTGATTTTTGAAACATTAAAAAAAGTAGAAAAAACAGGTCTTCCTGGAAAGCACTATTTTATTGCAACTTTTTTAGTGCGTTTCCCCGGCGTTGTTATGCCTAAAAGTCTTTTGGAAAAATATCCAGAAGAGATGACTATTGCTATTCAGTATCAGTATAAAAACTTAGTTGTTGATCAAGATAATTTTAAAATATCACTAAGTTTTTCTGGTAAATATGAAAAACTTACAATTCCTTATAAAGCAGTCACTTCTTTCACAGATCCTTCAATGAATTTTGGTTTAAAGTTCAGTGTTAACTATGACGATTTAGTTGATGAAGAAATTGATGAAAATTTAAGCCCAGCAAATAAAAGCGAATCAAAAAAGAAAGAAATTGACCTGTCGGCAAAAATAGTGTCATTAGACGCTTTTAGAAAAAATAAAGATCAAGATAATTAGTTTATAAAATGTTTTCCCAAATAACTTTTCTAGTTTTAACTTATTTAATATCAGCAATTCCTTTTGGTTTGTTATTGACCAAAGTTTTTTTAAACAAAGATATTAGAGAGTTTGGTTCAAAAAATATTGGAGCAACAAACGTTACCAGAGTTGCGGGTAAGAAACTTGGATTGGCAACTCTAATTCTTGATGGAGCCAAAGGCGCAATAATGGTAATTATTGCAAGATTTGTTTTTTCGGATAGTGCAAACTTGCATTTGTTTTTGGTTGTGGTCGCTTTAGTTGCTGTTTTAGGGCATATTTATCCAGTTTACTTAAATTTTAAAGGTGGTAAAGGTGTTGCAACAACTATTGCTGTTTTTTACGCACTTGATCCAAAATTGGGTGTTTTGGTTACAGCTGTGTGGATAATATCTTTTTTACTATTCAGAATTTCATCTCTTTCTTCGCTTCTAGCTGTTGCTTCTTCTGTGTTTTTGTCAAAATATTGTGAAGCGTCTTTTGAGCAAATAGTTTTTTGCGTAATTTTATTTGTAATCGTTGCTTTTAGGCATAAAGAGAATATTTCTCGCTTATTGAAAGGTGAAGAAAAAAGCTTTAAAAATAGCCTTTAAATTGTTTAAAATGCCACAATCAATTAATCCAATCTCTATAATTAAAAGCTAAAAATAAATTTAAAATTTATTAACAAATGTTACATTCAGAAATTAAGGATCGCCTAATTATTGCTCTTGATGTTCCAGATTTTGTCTCGGCAAAAAATTTGGTAGATAAAATTGAAGATGAAGGTGTTTTTTATAAGATAGGTTTAGAGTTGATGATGAGTGGTGATTATTTTAAAATTATTGAATGGCTTAAAGAAAGAAATAAAAAAGTTTTTGCTGATTTGAAGCTTTATGATATATCGGAAACTGTGGGAAGAGCTGTTAAAAATTTAGCTCAATATGAAATAGATCTGCTTACTATTCATGCTTCAAGCCGCCAAATTATGGAACAAGCTGCGCAAAATAAAGGTAAAATGCAAATTGCTGCAGTAACAGTTTTAACAAATTTAGATCAAAGTGATTTGAAAGAAATGGGTTTTGATGATAAAATTTCTTTATCAGATCTAGTAGTGAAAAAAGCTGAATTAGCAATTAATTGTGGTATTGATGGAGTTGTTGCTTCAAGTCTTGAAAGCAGAATGTTAAGAGAAAAGTTAGGACAAGATTTTATTATTGTAACACCTGGAATTAGATTGGATAAAATTGTAAATGATGATCAAAAAAGGGTTGCTGATGTTAAAGAGGCAATCGGGCAAGGAAGCTCTTATTTAGTGGTTGGAAGACCAATAACTCGTGACGAAAGTCCAAAAGAAATGGCAGCAAAATTTAATCAAATGATTGATTCTGTTTTATGAACTTTAATCAAATTATTTCTAAAATAAAAATTCCTTATGAAGTAGTTTACGGTGCAAGTTTTATTGATGAAATTTTATTTGAAGATATTGCACTTGATTCGCGTTTAGTTAAAGAAAAAACAGCTTTTTTTGCTATAAAAGGCAAAACTCTTGATGGTAATTTATTCATTAATGATTCTATAAAAAAAGGCGCTACAATAGTTGTTTCTTCAGATCTTAATTTTTTAAGTAACTTTTCATCAAAATTAGTTGATGAGAAAGTTTTGCTAATTTTTTCTCAAGAAATTCACAATCTTCTTATAGAATTTTTGCAAAACTTATATTCAAATTTACCTTCAAATATTTATGCAGTTACTGGAACTAATGGTAAAACTTCTGTAGCTGAGTTTTGCCGTCAGATTTTTACAATTGCAGGAAAAAAAGCGGCTTCAATTGGAACTTTGGGTATTACCTGTGACTACTTAGATCAAACTCAAATTCAACAAACTGCTCTTACAACTCCTGATATAGTTTCTTTTTATAAAAATCTTTTTTTGTTGAAAAAAAGCGGCATTGATAACGTCGCAGTTGAAGTAAGTTCAATTGGTCTTGAACAAAATAGAATTGGTAATGTTGAAATTTCAGTTGGTGCTTTTACTAACTTTACCCAAGATCATTTAGATTATCACAAAACTATGGAAGAGTATTTTGATTGCAAAATGATCTTATTTAGATCTGTTTTGCAAAAGAACTCTACTGCAGTAATAAATAGTGATATTAAAGAGTATGACAAAATTAGTGAAATTTGCAAAAAAAGAGATTTAAAAGTTATAACTTATGGTTGTAAAGCAACTTCAGAAAAATCTTTGCGAATTAAAAATATAGAACAAACTTTTGAAGGACAAAAAGTTATTTTCAATTTTTTAGGTGAAGAATATAATTTTAATTTGTCTATTAGTGGTGATTTTCAGGCTTATAACGCAATTTGTGCTTTAGCAATTTTCCTTTCAAAAAATATTTGTTCCAAAAAGCAATTAGAAGAAATTTTGCAAAATTTTCATAAATTGCACGCGGCTATGGGAAGAATGCAAATAGCCGGTGTTTTGCCAAATAAAGCTCAAGTTTTTATTGATTTTGCTCATAGTCCGGATGCTTTAAGTAATGTTTTGCAATTGGCGCGTAAAATTACCAATAAGAAAGTTTTTGTGCTTTTTGGTTGCGGTGGAAATCGCGATAATAAAAAAAGAGCAATTATGGGAAAAGTGGCATCTGAATTGGCAGATATTGTTATAGTTACCGATGATAATCCAAGATTGGAAGATGCGGAAAAAATTAGGACTGAAATTCTACAAGGATGTGATTTGAAAAAAACTTTTGAAATTTCTGATCGGAAAGTTGCAATTACTGAAGCAATTTCAATGTTGCAAAGTTCTGATATTTTAATTCTGGCTGGTAAAGGTCATGAGAAATATCAAATAATTGGTACAGAAAAAGTTGAATTTGATGAGGAAAAAATTGTTAAAAATGTTGTTGCCAGAATATCTTAAAACAAACTTCCAAATTGATTTTATTGATCTTTATGATGTTAAAGGATTAAAAAAAATTGATGAAAAATTTCTACAATTTCTAGAGAAAGAAAACGATCAATTAAATCAAAATTTTCTACAATTAAAAAAAGATAAGAAAAGTTTTTCTTTGTCACAACAATCTGCAATACTAATTGATGTAGCAGTTGTTCTGGAAAAGTTCTTAGTTACTTTTTTCAACATAGAAAAAGAAAATTCAGAACTAAAAATTAAGCATGATAACCTAAAAAATATTTACAAAATTAGACGTAATTTTGTTCAAAGAGATGTTGCAAAAAGTTTTTCTAGTTGCCCAGATGACATTGATGGATTTTCAATATTAAAAAATTTGAGAATTGAGTTTGATGATGTTGATGATTTAGAATTCAAAATTGCCCATGAAATAAATTTGGGAAAAAATTTAGAAGATTTTACAAATTATACAATCTGGGCAATATATAGCGATGAGGGGAGAAAATTTCATAAAAATGGTGCTCTTTTTATTATTCCGCAAAAGATTGATCGTAATAACTTAATTAATTCAAATCATGAAAAATCTAAGCGTTCAGATTTTAATTTAACAGATTCGGGCTTTAATTTGAATCGTGTTTTAGGTGAATCTAATTATTGTATTTTTTGTCATAAGCATCAAAAAGACTCATGCAGAAGTGGTATTGTAGATAAGATAAATTCCTTTTCTTGTCATCCTGAGCGCAGCGAAGGATCTCAGGTTTCAAACTCACAATCTTGGACGCAAGATTCTTCAGCGTTTCCTCAAAATGAAAATAAATTCAAAAAAGATGAGCTTGGAATTGAATTGCATGGATGTCCTTTAGATGAGAAAATTTCAGAAATGAATTTGCTAAAGTCAGAAGGCTTTTCAGTTGCTGCCCTTTCAATTGCTGTTGTTGATAATCCAATGATTGCTGGAACTGGACACAGAATTTGTAACGATTGTACAAAGTCGTGTATTTATCAAAAACAAGAACCGGTTGATATACCTCAAATTGAAACCCGAACTTTAAAAGATGTTCTGAATTTGCCTTATGGATTTGAGATTTATTCTTTGCTAACAAGGTGGAATCCACTGAATTTGGAGAATAGTTTACCGAAAGAAAATTCCGGTAAAAAAGTTTTAATTGCTGGTCTTGGTCCTGCAGGATATACTTTGGCACATTATTTACTTAATTCAGGACATGAAGTAGTTGCAATTGATGGTCTTAAAATTGAGCCTTTAAACAAAGAGATATCCGGAGTAGATGAGTTTGGAAATATTTGCGACTTTAAGCCTATTAAATTTTTAGATGAAATATACGAACCTCTATCATCGCGTTTGATTCATGGTTTTGGTGGTGTTGCTGAATATGGAATTACAGTTCGTTTTGACAAAAACTTTTTAAAAATTATTAGAATTATTTTAGAACGCCGAAGAAATTTTAGAATGTTTGGAGGTATCCGTTTTGGATCATCAATTACTGATAAAATTGCATTTGAAAATTATGGTTTTGACCATGTAGCTCTTTGTCTTGGAGCAGGTCGTCCCAATATAATTAATTTGAAAAAAAACTTTGCCAAAGGCGTTCGTCAGGCTTCAGATTTTTTGATGTCTTTACAATTAACTGGTTCTTTTAAAGAAAATCTTTTTACTAATTTACAAATTAGAATGCCAATTATTGTTATTGGGGGAGGATTAACAGCAGTTGATACAGCTTGTGAAGCAAGAATGTATTATATAAATCAGATTAAGAAATTTGCGCAGAAAGTTGAAAAAATTGGTAAAAAACATTTATTTTCATTCTTGAATAAGGAAGAAAAAATAATTGCTGAAGAATTTCTAAATCATGCTTATGAGATTGAGAATGGCGGTGAGATTGAAGTTCTGATAAAAAAATGGGGTGGAGTTAAAATTTTATATCGTAAAAAAATTCAAGATTCTCCGGCTTATAAATTAAACCATCAAGAGTTGAACAAAGCTTTTGAAGAAGGAGTTGAATTTATTGAGAATATCACTCCTCTAGAAGTTGAAATTGATGAATTTAATCATATCAACGCTCTGAAATGTGCGGACAACAAATTATTTGAATGTAGATCTTTGTTAGTTGCTGCTGGAACTTCGCCAAATTTATCGCCAAAATTAGAAGATAATTTAGATTTTGAAATTGATGGAAAATATTTTGCACAAACTTTAGCTTCGGCTGCAAATTCTGGTTTTAATTTACTAAACTTTAATTTTATTACCAAAATTGATGATAAAACTAAGAAAGCGGTAAGTTTTTTTGGGGATTTGCATCCAAATTTCGAAGGAAATGTGGTAAAAGCAATGGCAAGCTCTAAGATTGGTTACAAGCAGATAAACCAAATTCTGGAATTGTTGCCAAATAAAGAAAACGACAACTTTTTAGATAAAATAAAATCAGAATTTTTGGTAAGAATTCATAAAATTGAGAAACTATCAGATTATGTTTGTCAAATTTTTATTAAAGCTCCTCTTTTAGCTAATCAGACAGAGTTGGGTCATATTTTTAGATTACAGAATTATCACGCTCTTGCCTCAAAAGATGAAAATGGTCAGCTGATGGCAATGGAAGGAGTTCCTTTAACGGCTTTAGATGTTGATCGTGAAAATGGAATTATTACGGCAATTGCTTTGGATTTTGGTGGTTCAACTTCTCTCATTAAAAATTTCAGTGAAGGTGAACCTTGTATTTTTATGGGACCTTCAGGAAAACCAACTGAAATTGCAAAAAACGAAACTGTTTTATTGATTGGTGGAGGAAGAGGAAATCAACCTCTAATTGCTCTTGCTAGAGCATTTAAAAATAATGGTTGCAGGGTAATTTACTTTGCTGGCTATCGTAAAAATTCTTACATTGTGAATCAAGAATTGATGGAAAAAAACTCTGATATTGTTGTTTTTGCAATTGAAGAGGAAGAGCCAAACCTGAAGTTAAATAATAGTTGCAATCAAGTAATTAGAGCATCAGTAATTGACGCTTTGAAAATTTATTTTACCAAAAATCCTGTAAAAATTGATCGTGTCTTTACAATTGGAAATGACAAAATGATGCACGAAGTTGCAAAATTGCGACATGATAGTTCAGTTAAGTCTATTGCAGAAGCAAAAATTGCTATTACCAGTTTAAACTCTCCAATGCAATGTATGCTAAAAGGTGTTTGTTCGCAATGTTTGCAAAAAAGAATTAACGAAGAAGGTAAAGAGGAGTATTTTTACTCTTGCGGTAATCAAGATCAAGACATGGACAAATTTGATTTTAATCACCTTAGAAATAGATGCGAGCAGAATTCTTTGATGGAAAAAACCATAAAACTATGGTTGAAATAAAATAATTTTTTGGTGCAGCAAAAATTGTTCAATAAAAAAAGTGAACTCTAAGAAAATAGAGTCCGCTTTTTAATTTTTTATTACTTACAGCTACTTAGTTAACCACAGTAACAGCTCTTCTATTTTTTGAGATTACAGCTTCTTCAGATCCAAAGTAAATTGGGTGTTCTTTTCCGTAAGAAACAGTTTTGATTCTGCTATTTTGAACGCCACTTGATATTAAAAAGTCTTTTGCAGCATTTGCTCTTCTTTCGCCTAAAGCAATGTTATATTCTCTTGTTCCTCGCTCGTCGCAATGTCCTTCAACTGTAATATTGATTGATGGATCACTTTTTAACCACATAGCTTGAACTTCAAGAATTTTTCTTGCATCATCACTTAGCTCTGAAGAATCATAATCAAAGAATACTCTATCTTTAACTTCAACTTCATCTTCTTGAGCTTTAGCAGCATCGTTCATTGCTCTGGCATCTTGTTCAGAATCAAGAGTTTTGTAGGAATCTTGAATTGAATTATTCATACTTTCTTCAACTTTGAAATCATCTTGATTTTCAACTAAAGAATCCTGTTTCATTTTGCTGCTACAAGAAGCAATTGATACTAAAGTGACTAATACTAATATTTTCTTCAACATATAGTTTGACCTCTGAAATTAATAATTAAATTTTATGAGTTGAAATTTTTCTTGTGAAAAAAGAATGACAGCTTCTAGAAGAATCTAAAATTCTACTTATTACAAGTCAAGCAATCACAATTTTTTTGTATAAATTTTTATTTTGGTTTCAATAAAAGAAAAATAAAAATTGATTACTAAAAAAACTTGCAAAGCTTCTTGTTATTTGTTATAAGGACCTGTAATCAAATATTAAAACCTTATAAGAACTTTGTCCAAATTCAATGGCTGTAGAAAATAATAAAAAACAAAACTCTTTTTCATATATTTCCGAAGCTTTGGCAAAAGGGTTTGCTGGTCACGTTTTGGGTCCTTTTGTAAATGTTACTGGTGAAAAAACTGTTGATGAAAATGGTATAAAAATTTCGTCGGAAGAAGTAATTAGAGCAAAAAATTCAAAAAGAGTTTCAGAACTTGATGCAGCGAAAAACCTTGTTTTATCATCAGTAACAAATCTTAATCCTCAGAAAACTAACAAATATCAAGTTTTTGCCGAAGCAGCCATGCGAGCGATGCTTAGAGGTCTAAAAAGTAATTTGGATTATTCAGGAAATGAAAAGAATGCCAAATTAATAGATAAATGGGAAAATAAAATTGCAGAGGGAGAGCTTTTAAGCGAAGCATTATGCGCTCAAATGGTAAATGAGTTTTCTACAGAACTTGCTAAAGTTGATCCAGTAGCAGCAAAAAAATATCAAGATGATGCTAATTCTTCATTGAAAGAAGTTTTTAACGGTATTGAAAAAAACTCACAAAATGCTGATGAAAGATGGAAATGGCAATTGATGCAAATTTTTGCGGTATTTACTCCTCTTGGAGCATTTTCAATTGCTGGTCATGTTTTTAATTATCTTGAGCCTTTGAGTGAAATTTTTGGTCATATTTTTTCAAGTGAAGGAATTGCTCAAGGAATTGTTGATATTTTAACTGATAAAAAACTTGGACCATTTGCTTGGATGGTTGAACAAATGAAGGTTGATTATGCAGTTGAGCAAGTATTAACCAAAACTCCCATTTTAAGCGATCTTCTTGATGCGGCAAGTCTTATTACGACCAGCGAGATAGTTCATGACTTAGGAGGAACTATTGCTCCATCTTTGGGTTCAGAGTTACCATTAATTTTGATAGCTGGTGCTATGGTTGCTTATCAAACTCCTGATGAAATTGATCATCAAAAATCTTCGTCAGCACTTGAAGCTAAGAAAAAAGCTGCGTTGAAAAAATTAGATTCCTATCCAATAAAACCACAAATAGCTAAAAAAGAAGAAAAGAAACTAGAAAGCGACTCTTCACTTTCTTCTGAAATTGATAGAATTACTGAAAAAGCTAATTCGCACAAAAAAACACCAACTACTTCTCCACAACCTAATTCTGTCACTACTAAGCTTTTGGGAGAAAAGTCTAAAGATAACAAAAAAGAAGGTGGTGGAATTGGGCTTTATTAATTTAAAAAAAAATCTAGCCAGTTATTATGTTGATGATAATGAAAAACTAGATTCATTACTTGATCTTATCACAAAAGCAGAAGTAATTGCAATTGATACAGAGTTTACAAGAGAAAAAACCTATTATTCGATTTTGTCTTTGATTCAAATTGCTGTTAAAGAAGGAAAGAAGAAGCACTCATTTATTGTTGATTGTCTAGCTGATATTGATCTGAAAAAGTTGTTTAAAATTATAAATAATCCAAAAGTCATTAAAATTTTGCATTCTTCTTTACAAGATCTGCAAATTTTCTATAAACACTCAAAAACAATACCTCAAGGAATTTCAGATACACAAATTATGGCAAATTTTTGTGGTTTTGACTTCAACATCGGTTATTCTGCTTTAGTTGAAAAGTTTTTTGACAAAACAATTGATAAAAGTCAGCAAAGAAGTGATTGGCAAAAAAGACCGCTTACACAAAAGCAAATTGATTATGCTTTGTCAGATGTAAAGTATTTAGAAGAGATTCATGATCAAATGATGGATATTTTAGAATCAAAAGGACGTAAAACCTGGTATCTAGAAGAAGTAAAAAATTTTCTGAAAGCTTCAGTTGCAAAACCAGAGGAAAATTTATTTAAAAATTTTGTTTTTCAGAAGAAAACTCCCAAAGAAATTTCTCAAATAAAAAGATTAATTTTATGGCGTGAGTCTTGGGCTCAAAAACTTGATATTCCAAGACAACATTTTTTGCGAGATCATATTCTTGAAAGAATTGTTGTGAAAAAAGATTTAAATTTAAGATTGGAAAAAAAAGCTATCGAAGAGATAAAAGAAATTATGGATATGGAAGAGCTTTTAACGGAAAATAATTTTGTAGAAAAACATTTTTTGATGACAGATAAACAAAAAAGATCTTTCAAAAAAGCTAAAAAGCTAATTTCTGGTATTGCTTCAGAACAAGAATTAAAAGAACAATTCTTAATTTCCACGCCAACTTTGAAAAATTTAGTTTGTGGTTATAAAAATATTGATGAAATAATTTATGGATGGAGATACGAACTTTTTGGTTCTGAATTGAAAAAAATTATTTAGAAAACTAACTTAACAAAAATCAGTTTTTTAGAAAGTAATCATAGCTAAAATTTCTATAAGTTGGTTTTGAAATGAAGATATAAAAATATTAAATAGTGAAATGAAAATTATTGCAGCAAATTGGAAGATGAATCATGCTTTTGAAGAAGCTGATTCTTGGCTTAAAGTTTTTTCCAAACTTGTTTTTGAGAATAAAGATCAGCTTTCTGAAGTTGAGTCAGTTGTTTGTCCTCCTGTTTTTATGATTGATTATATTGACAGTGAATTAATGGATAATGGATTTAGAAAATTGGAAGCAATTGTAAAAAGTCAAAATAGAAATATTGACAGTTTTACTGAAGAAGAATTAAGCGAAATTATTTTAAAAGAACGTCCCATAAAGATTGGTGGACAAGATTGTCATTTTGAAGATTATGGTTCTTTTACGGGAGATATAAGCGCCTCTTCGCTTAAAAAAATTGGTTGTGAGTATGTAATTTTAGGACATTCTGAGAGAAGGGCGGGACATTTTGAAAACAATAAAATTGTGGCAAAAAAAGTTACTGCTGCTTTAAAACAAAATTTAACACCAATTATTTGCGTTGGAGAAAGTAAAGAAATTCGTGATCAATCAAAGCATTTAGAGTTCGTGTATAAGCAGGTTATGAATTCGGTTCCACAAGATCTAAAGTTTGAGAAATTGATTATTGCTTATGAGCCGATTTGGTCAATTGGAACAGGAGTGGTTCCAACTGCTGAACAAATTAGAGAAATGGCTAAACTAATTAAAAAAATTTTTGCAGAAAAACTCAATGGTATTGCAAGCCAATATTTTATGCTTTATGGCGGTTCTGTAACTTCACAAAATTCCGCTGATATTCTTAAAATTGAGAATGTCAATGGACTTTTGGTTGGCAAGGCTAGCCTTGATGCAGAAGAGTTTTTTAAAATTTGCGTATCTTAAAAACTATTAATTTAAAATTTATGACAAAAAACTTTCGTATAGAATCTGATTCTTTTGGTGAAATCCAAGTTCCGGCAGAAGCTTACTATGCTGCTCAAACACAACGCTCAGTACAAAATTTTCCGATTCAAAATAATAATCCAGGACACAAAATGCCAAAAGAAGTAATTCATGCGATGTTGTTGGTAAAAAAGGCTGCAGCCCTTACAAACAAAGAGCTGATGGCATCTGATCCAAAATCTGATGAGTTTAAAAAATTCTCTCCTGACTTGGCCGATAAAATCATTGACGCGGTTGATACAATTTTAGCGAAGTTCGACTGGTTTTACGAAAATCATTTTCCGCTTGTTGTTTGGCAAACCGGCTCTGGCACGCAAACCAACATGAACACCAACGAGGTGATTGCGAGCGTGGCGAATGAAAAAGTTACGGGACAAAAAGGCGGAAAATCGCCAGTTCATCCCAACGATCACGTAAATTTAGGCCAAAGTTCAAATGACACTTTCCCTACAGCCATGCACGTTGCGGCGGTTCTGACCACTTACGAAAAATTGTTGCCGACCCTCGTTCGCTTCTCAAACGAACTCGGCAAAAAAGAAAAAGAATTTAACGACATCATCAAAATCGGTCGCACCCACACGCAGGATGCAACGCCAGTAACTTTGGGTCAGGAATTTTCGGCTTACAAAGTACAAATCCAAACTGCCGCGGTTTTTGTTTCGCAAGCAATCGCTTATGTAGCCCATCTTGCACAAGGCGGCACAGCCGTTGGCACCGGACTTAACTGTCATCCAAAATTTGCTGAGAAATTTGCTGAAAAAATCACTGAAGTTTCGGGTTTAAAATCTGCTCACAAAAAACTTTTAGAACTCGATTTAGGCCGCACAACTTTGGCCGACGGAGTTTGGAAAGTGAAAGATTCAAATCTTGCCAAGCTTGGTCTTGATTACGGCGACAGCTTTGTCACCAACAAAAATAAATTCTTCGCTTTGGCCTGTAACGATGAGTTGGTCAACCTTTCTGGCGCGCTAAATTCGCTTGCAACTTCGTGCATGAAAATCGCCAATGATATTCGTTTCCTTGCTTCTGGTCCACGCTCTGGACTTGGCGAAATCAGCCTTCCTGAAAACGAACCCGGTTCATCAATCATGCCGGGAAAAGTGAACCCGACTCAGTGCGAAGCTTTGACAATGATTGCTTGTCAAGTGATGGGAAACCATGTCGCTGTTACAGTTGGTGGATCGAATGGTCATTTCGAATTAAACGTTTTTCGTCCAATGATTATTCGCAATGTCATCGAATCGATCAATCTTCTTGCTGACGGAATTAACAGCTTCATCGATCAATGCTTAGTTGGAATTGAAGCCAATCGCGAACGCATCACTCAACTTCTCGAGCAATCTTTAATGTTGGTGACGGCGCTAAATCCTTACATTGGTTACGACAATGCTGCCAAAATCGCCAAAAAAGCACACAAAGAAGGAACAACCCTAAAAGCCGCCGCAATTGCTTCTGGATTGGTAAGCTCTGAAGACTTTGATAAGTGGGTTAATCCGAAGGATATGATTTAAAGTCTTTTTTAAAATTAACAAAATTCAAACTTAATTCATGAAAAATTCAGATATTCGTTGGAAGCAAAGGTTTCAAAATTATGAAAAAGCTTTTGCGCTTTTGAGTGATGCTTTGAAAGACGGCTCTGATAAATTGTCGCTCTTAGAAAAAGAAGGTGCGCTGCAACGTTTTGAATTTACTTTTGAATTGGCGTGGAAAGTAATGAAAGACTATTTGGAAGAAAGTGGTGTTGTAATAAATACAGTAACTCCAAAAAACGTTATTAAGCAAGCCTTCGCTGCCAAGATTATAGAAAATGGACAAGTGTGGATTGATATGTTAATGAGTCGTAATCTTATGTCGCATACTTATGATTTTGTAAAATTTGAAGCAATTGCCAAAGATGTTGAGAAAAAATATTTGGTTGAACTTAAGAAGTTAGAACAATTTTTTAAGAAAACAGTATGAGATGCGGTCTTGAACAAGAACAATTAAAGTTAATAAATTCAGTTTTATCTCAAAATAATAAAATTAAATCGGTCAAGGTTTTTGGTTCTCGCGCTAAAGGAAATTATCGTCCTAATTCAGACATTGATTTGGCAATTGATGGTGAAATTAATGATATTGAGGCTCAATTAATTTTAACTCAGTTGGATGAGCTTCCATTGCCATATATTTTTGATGTTAAGATTATTAGAAATATCAATAACGCTGATTTAGTTGAGCATATAAAAAGAGTTGGAATATCAATTTATGAGAAAAAATAATTTTGACATTATAATAATTGGCGGATCATTTGCGGGAATGACTTCTGCACTTGCTTTAAGTAACGTGTCGCACAATTTAAAAATTGCAGTTATTGAAAAACAAGATATAACAAAAGAAGATAGAAAAGCTGATGGTAGGGCTTATGCAATTTCAGCAGCATCATTAAAACTATTTAAAGAAATTGGTATTTATAATGATTTAAAGGCTAAAGCTGGGAAAATTGCCGATATAAAAATTACTGATTACAAATCGCCATTTTTTCTTGATTTTTTAGGACAAGAAGTTGATGAAAAAGAAGGACAATTGGGACAGATTATTGAAAATTATCACATTCATAACGCACTTAGAAATAAGCTTATAACACGTGAAAATATTACGCTTTTTTGTCCAAATTTTTATGAAGAAATTACGTTTGGCGAATTCATCAATCATTCTTGTTATTCTGAGCATTCCACTTGTCATCCTGAGCATAGCGAAGGATCTCGTAATGACGGAGTTTGTGACATGAGATCCTTCGCTTGCGCTCAGGATGACAAAAGTGGCGCTCAGAATGACAAAAGTGGCGCTCAGGATGACAAAAGTAGTTTTCAGGATGACAAGAAGAGAGAGGATCACTATGAAGGAGAAGGAAATGTTTTGGTAAAACTTGATGATGGAAAAATTTTGAAGTCAAAATTGCTACTTGCCTGTGATGGACGTTTTTCTAAGTTGCGTGAGATTTATCAAATTCCAACTGCTCAAAAAAAATATCATCAAACAGCAATTGTTTTTAATGTTAAGCATGAAAAGTCTCATGAAAATGTGGCTTATGAAAAGTTTTTGCCAGGTGGACCTTTGGCAATTCTGCCAATGCAAAATGAATATCAATCATCAATCGTTTGGATTGCAAAAGATGATGATGCACAAGCAATACTAAGTTTGGATGAAGAAAATTTTGCACATCAATTAAAAAAGAAAATGGAAAATTCCTTGGGTGATATTCAAGTTATTTCGCAAAAATTTTCTTATCCATTAATTTTAGTGGAAGCCAGAAAGTTTTATCATGAAAAAATGCTTCTAATAGGAGACGCTTCTGCTGGAGTTCATCCAATTGCGGGGCAGGGTTTTAATCTGGCAATCAGTGGAATTAACATTTTGTGTAATTTGATTAAAAATGCTTTATTTTGCGGACAAGATATTTCTTCAAAAACTGTGATTGAAGAATATAATAAGCAGGCAAAGTTGGGTGCTAAAAAAATGATTATTGCAACTGACATTTTAAATTCCATTTTTGAAACCAAAAGCTTGTCAATTGCATTAGCTCGCGATGTTGGACTTGGTTTAGTCAATAAAATTTCTTTTTTAAAAAAGTTTTTTATTAAATCTGCCGGCGGATTTTAGTCTTGGTTGAAGATTATTACTTTGACACAAATTGATTGCCATGGAGCAAAGCTCCTTGTAATGACGAAGAAAGTTATTTCGCTTGCTTATTAAACGTTATTGCGAGGAGCAGTTTTGCCTCGTAGCAATCCATAAACTGCAAGCATAGAACAATTTGTATTTTCTAAAATCAGTTTTTTAAAATTTATTATTTCTTTTAATGTTTCTTTATCGTTTTCTTTCAGTCTTGCTGCTGCCTTTCTTGGTTTTATATGTTTTAGTTCGTGTTTACAAAGGTAAAGAAGATAAGAATCATTTAAAAGAAAGGTTTGGAATTCCTTCAAATTTAAGGCCGCAAGGAGAATTATTTTGGATACACGCTGTTAGTGTGGGTGAGATGAATTCATCTTTAATTTTTATTGAAGAACTGTTTAAGAAATTTCCCGATGTTTCAATTGTTTTTACAACAACAACTCTAACCTCCGCTTCACTTTTGAAAAGTAAGATTGGTAAATATAAAAACAAAGTTATTCACCAGTTTTTGCCACTTGATTCTTATTTCATTATTAAAAACTTTCTTAAGTTCTGGAATTTTGATAAGGTATTCATAATGGAGTCTGAAATATGGCCTAATATAATTTCTTTGGCCAAAGAGAATAATGCCGAACTATTTCTTATAAATGCTAGAATGTCCGATAAATCTTCTGAGAAATGGCAAATAGCCAGAAGATTTGGTTTTAATATCTTTGAAAATTTTGATGCAATTTTTGTTCAAAGTGAGAGCGATAAAGAGCGTTTCTCAAAAGTAACAACAAAAGAAGTTTTCTTTTTTGGTAATTTAAAATCTCAGGCACAAAATCTTGTTTGCAATGAAAAGGAATTAGAAAAACTAAAACAAGCAATTGGGGCAAGAACTTTTTGGATTGCTGCTAGCACTCATAAGGGTGAAGAAGAAATAGCTGTTTGGATTCATCAAGAGCTAAAGAAAAAGTTTCCTAATATTTTAACAATAATTATTCCACGTCATCCTAATCGATCTGAAGAAATTAAAAATTTATTTTCTTTACAAAAATTTGCTCAGCGTAGCAAAAATGAGGTTGTAAGTGAAGATACTGAATTTTATCTAGCTGATACCTTGGGTGAGCTTGGAACTTTTTACACTTTGGCTGATTTTACTTTTATTGGTGGGTCAATGTTTGAAATTGGCGGTCATAATCCTTTTGAAGCTGCAAAGCTTAATTGTGCAGTAATTTCTGGTAGATATGTTTTTAATTTTGAAGAAGTTTATCAAAACTTATCAAATAACAGTGCTTGTTTTATAGTTAACGATAAACAGCAGCTTTTAGAAAAGGTTATGTATTTATTGGAAAATAAAAGCACTGCTGAATTAATATCCAGCAGTGCTTTAAAAATTATTTCAACTTCGGGAAATGTTGCAGCAGCAGTTATTGATAAAATTACTCAGCAATAATTTTTCCTTGAGCAGTTTTTTCATGAAACTCGCCAACAAATTTATATTCACCAGCTTTCAAAGGGTTAATTATTATTGTTGCTTTTTTACCACCAGCAATAATTTTTTCTTTTTTCAAATCGTGGCTTTCAAATTCTTCTACTGTTGAATCAAGATTTTCAACAATAAGTTTGAATTTTTTTCCTGCAGGCACTTTTACAATTTCTGGGTTAAATTTATGATCTTTAATTTGGACCAAAAATTCAGCTTCTTGAGCTGATGCTGATTGGTTGAAAGATAATGCTAATAATAGAGTAAAAGCAATTTTACTAATAGTTTTCATATAAAGTTTGTATTTTAATTGTTTTGGTCTTTTGTTTTGTAAAAACAAGGTTAGGAGTTTCTTATTATTTAATATTGATTCTTATTATCAAGATGAAATTGTATTAATTTTGGTTAATTATCCGTTAAAGCACAATTCAATTCTTATACCAAACTAAATATCTATTGATAGCATAAAACCCTCTCCAAACACTCGTTAAAATTTTGGAAGTTGTCTCTGATTTTCTTTGCTAAATTTTTTACA